>NZ_JACOOD010000027.1:0-51386 GCF_014287405.1 Bacteroides sp. NSJ-48
ATGAAAACAAAATCGTCCCTGTCCTTGTCGGTAGGCAGTCCGGCAAGTCGCAAAATACGCTCCATGACCTTATGGCAATGGTATTTGCTCTGCTCGGTATCTACATAGAGGATTTTCCGTTTGTTCGGTGGCAGGTATGCCGAATACTTCAGTACCTCGTCATTCTTCAACGCTGCCGCAACAATGGCGGAAATATTGAATGTCTTTTTGCTCTTGGCTTTGCCTGTGGATGCGCTGAAATTACCCAGTGTGCCAATGGTAGAGCCGTTCACCCAGAGTATTTCGGGCGGCACTTCGTAAGTGTCCGTCACCTTTAGATGAATGGTTTTCCAAAGGGCTGCGAAATCCTCTTTCTGCATGGTAACACCCTGCCCGGCTTCTTCTTTCCTCTTATTTTCCATAGTTACGGATTTTCCGGTTTGCGCTCTTGGCGATGGCGAGTGCCGCCTCGTCCTTGTCGTTCACCCTTTTTGCAAGGTTTTCCGCCCACGTGAGAAGCTCTTTCCGTGAGAAAAGCAATTTGTTCCCGTATTTGCGGAACGGCACTTCCTTTTTTGCGGTCAGCTTGTAGAGCCGTGCCTTTGAAATCAGAAAACCGTGTCGTTCCAGCACCTCTACCGCCACATCGGGCGTGAGGTTGTCGGGTTCGTTCCTCGGCTGGGTGAATCCTGCCAATGACTGGGAAACGGTTTCGCTCACGATAGCCCGGAGTTCTTCGGGCGTTGTCAGAATAATGTTCGTCATATTTTCTTCCTTTTTTAGTTATTACTTGGCTACCGTCATAGCCGTTGCAACCGGTTGATGCCGCAAAGGAAGAATAAAAGAAACCGATTATTCAATTACTAATCACTTGACACAGACCGGACAACTTGGGACAATGCAGGACATCCGGCAAAATTGGAGCGGGATAAAAAAAGGGACAAACGATGTATTGGTGATTTTGTCCTTCCAACACACCGTTTGTCCTATGTATGTTAAGTGATTATGCGAATGCCGCTATTTCACATCCTTTAACCTTTCAAGTTGGGAAACGACTTCTTTTATTACGAAATATTTATTTCCCGACAGCCCTATGTCCGAACGGGATATGAAACCGAGTTCCTCCCACCGGGCTACGGTCTGCCTGCTCACGCCCGCCATTTTCGCCAATGTCTTTTGGTCTATCAGTTCCCTGCCCTCGAATACGGGGTACTTGTATTTACGGGTGGCATGGCTGAACCTTATTTTCTCTATCGCCTTGTCCACGTCTTTAACAGTAGGGGGAATATATGATTTCACTTGCAGTACGGCTTCTTCTATTTCGTAGCCTGCGTATTCGGGATTCTGCGCCAGTTCCCCGTAAATGGCACTGAAACATTCAAGGTGTCTAATCTTCACCGTCTTGGTTTTCTTGTTCGGCATGGCTCAATCGAATTTGGTTAATAACTGCGCATTCCTTATCCGCTCCTCCTGCTCGAAACTGGCGAGGTAGTTCTCCGTGATGGCAAGGCTTGAATGCCCCAAACTCTCGGATATGTAAGCGATGTTCGTTCCGCTGCGTTTTAAGACAGTCGCATAGGAATGCCGGGCGGAATAGGTCGTGAAACGGGGGACACCGACAGCTTGGGCTATTTTAGCCAAAGCGATGTTGCAACGGTGCGTTACCCGTCTGACAATATTGGAAATGACAAATTCGTCCTCCGTTTCTCTGGCGTACTTGAACAGGAAAGTATCGGGTTTCCCATCGTCAGGGTTTCCCCACCGTTTTATAATATCCCGCATTTCGGGAGTGAGTACCGCCCTTATTTCCCGTATATGGTTGGACGTGTGCGATGTCTTGGAGCGTACAAAGCAGATTTCACCGTCCACGATGTTCCCATACCGCAAGAAAAGCATATCCCTGAAATTGATACCGTTGCACAGGTAGGAGAAAAACCAAAAATCCCGGTACTTCTCAACGGTCTTGCTGCCCTTGTATGTCACGACTTTTTTTATCTGTTCCATCGTCAAGGCTAACTTTCGGCTGTTGCCGCTCGGAATCTCGTACTTCCCCCTGCCGAACGGGTATTGGGCTTCTTTTAAAATCCCGTTGCGTCTTGCGTCATTCACCACGCATTTAAGGGCTTTCATATAGAAATTTATGGTGGTGACGGTCTTGCCCTCGTTCCGCAGGAACTTGTCAAGGCGTGACAGCCAGTCCGCAGAAACCGCATAGAACGGCACGCTGCCGCCTGCGAACCGTTCTATGCTTTTCAACGTGCTGCGGTAGTTATAATAGGAATTTACCTGCCCGTTGAGTTTGAATGCGTCTATTTTCCCCTGTATGGCTGTGTTAAGGGTTGTACCCGTACACCTGCCCAACCTCATGCTGAGCGCATCGAAACAGAAGTCCCCACGTTCCGCAAGGGCTTCCACTTGGCTTTTTATGATGGAGAAACTGTTTTCCACGCTTGCCCGTATCTCAATCAGTCTGCGGCTCTTGCTTTCGGCAAGGATTTCCCAGTCCTCTTTGGACAATTCCTTTCCGGTGGAATAATATTTCTGCTTGCGGTTGTGTATCACTTGTATCTTGACAGGGAACAGACCGCTTTTCTTCGCCCTGCGTGCATCCAGTACCGACAGTACGGATATGCCATCTTTTGAATACTTGAACATAGGCTGCCTTGTTTATTGTTATACGTCTATTCTGTACATACGATTTGCATACAAAAATAGAGATTATCGGAAAAAACAGCAAATCAAAAGCCAAATCATTTCCCTAATAATCTCTAAATATCAGCTATTTATATACAAGTTCAAACAATATAAAAATGGTAAAAACATAGGGTATTATTACGGTTGGTCGTGATGCCTTTCTTCATGGGCAAATCCGATATGTCGATATGCAGCGGGCGACCGCTCACCCTGTCCACCATTTTGATGCCGAACGGCGAAAGCGAACTCTTGTAGTTCGTTTCTTCCACGAACAGGCAGAGAGCCTGCCCCAAGAACGTGTAGAAACTTTCCTCTGCGGGGAAGTCCGCTTCGTTTCCGGGTATGCCCGCCCAAAAGAGCGTGGGCGTATCGACCGTGTTGTGGCGTGGCTTGCACTCCATTAGCGCAAGCTGGCTTCCCACATCGTTGCGTATGCGTTTGAGTTCTTCCCGGTCGTCACTCCATGCCATGACGTTGCAGTGGCAGCGCACCGATACAAGCCCCTTGCTGTGCGCTTCGTTCAGGTACTCGTCTATCCATTCCTTGTTCACTTGGTTGGCACGGGAATAACGGGAGAGCGATTGCATGTTCCGGGCGGTCTGCTCGAAGTTCTTCAGGTTTTCGGCGTGGTCGTCTATGAAGATGAACTGGTTATAGACGTGGTTGCACGACAACAGCACGCCCACCGGGGCGGCGAATGACAGTCGGCAGTCGCTCCGGTCAGTGGACAGCTTCTCAAACCGTGTGTCCGTCCCGACCTTTCCGGGCAAATCTTCCACGTCCGAAAGCGTGTGCAGGCACAGTATGTCGTCCCCGACACGCATTTCTTCCGGGTACAGCCCGATGTCTTTCAGGCAGGTGGTATCTGTCTGCGATAGCGAGAAGTATTTCTCGATGATGCCCGCCTTTCCGTCCTGCCCGGTGATTTCCGATGCCGCCAGCCGGGTAAGGGTGACAAACCCGCTGTCGTTCATAATCCTTTCAAACTGCCCGACCGCTTCGATGAACTTTGCCGCCGCTTCCTTGTCGGCTATCTCCTGCGGTACAATCCTGCCCCGGCATAGGGTGGAGAAGTCGCTCTGTCGGCGGCTTCTCTCCCTTGTCGTCTTTGTCAGGAACAGGTAGCAGTAATGGTTCAGGAACGGGCGTTCATTGAAGTGCCGTTCAAAGGAGCGGCTTAAAAAACTAAGCTCGTCCCTTTCCGTGTCGGGCTGGTAGTTCTCCTTGATGAAGAAGTCCTGCTTGTGTACTATGGAGTAGTCGGGCAGCACCTTGATTGCCTTGTACCATGCCGAATGTATGGCTTCGTACTCGGCACTGGTGACGGTGAACAGTTCGGGCAGTTCCACCCTGAAAGCCACCGTTATGTCCGCATCCTTTGAAATGATGCAGCCGTTCTCCACCGCCAAAAGGGGGAATTTCCTTTCCAGCGTGGTAGCCTTTAACATATTTCTCATGGTCTTTCTTCCTTTCTTTTTTTGTAGGTGAATAATCGGGGTATCGCCTTTCGGCTGATAATGAAGCGTGGATGCCGTTTGCGTGCGGCGGCTTTCATCAGCCCGTGCGTGCCGTACTTGGCGTTGAGCCGGAACGTCTGCCACACGAGCAGCAGCGAAGCCGACACGATGAAACCGATACATAGCCACTGGTTCACGCCCGCCATGAACAGGACGATGAACACCACGAAGACGGCGAGCAAGCCGCCGCAAAAGATAAAGAGGTACTGGCTTTTCAGCCCCTTGAACTCCACGGGCTTCCCGATACCCCTGTTTACCTGATATTTTTCGGGCTTAGCCCTCAACAACTCGTCAGACATAGCCGCAGGTTTAGAGGAAGAACGAGCGCAGGATAGTGGCGGCTACAATCAGGAAGATGCACGCCCCGAACCAACTGGCGGCGGTCTTTGAGGTGTCGGGGTCGCCGCTTGAAAACTTGTTATATACTTTTACCCCGCCAATCAAGCCGCAGACCGCCCCGATTGCGTACACCAGTTTTGTTCCGGGGTCGAAATACCCGGTGATTAGGTTCGTGGCTTCGGTGATGCCCGCCTGCCCGTTTCCTTGTGCGTAGGCACTTACCACGGCGGCAAGTATAGCCGCCGACAAGAAGATTTTCTTTCTCATTGTGATTTGTTTTTAATGCCGGGCGGCGGGTGGATAGTCCGCCTTTCCCGGCTGGTGAATAATTTGAAATTTTAGTGGTCGGGGATAGTCCCGTTTGTCTGTTTGGTTTTCAGGTTGCCAATCAACCGTAATCACGCTGTTTCATGCTGTCAGGCTTATACATTATTATATTATAGGAAATCGTTCATGTCGAACGCTTCGTGTTCCTTGCTTTTATTGCCAGCTTCGGCAGGGACAGCAGCCGCAGCCAGTTCCGCTTCGTTGCGTCCCAGCAGTTCCGCCACCTTTGCCAGCCCGCCGTTGATGTTCTCCACCACCGCATCGTAGAGGTTCGTCCCCTCAATCCTTGCCAGTGTCCCGGCGGCTTGCCGCTGTTCCGTTTCGGTGGGGTTGTCGGCGTTCGCCGTGCGTACCGCTTCGCCCAGTTCGTCAAAGCTCACGCCCGTAGCCCGCCCGGTATCATCGTCACCGTCCATGTACCCGGCTATTTCCTCGTCCTCGTAGTCGGGTTCGTCATTCTCGTAACCGGGCGTTTCTTCCGGCAGTCCGTCAGCCTGCGGCGCAAAAATAGTATCATTTTCAGCCGCTTGCGGGAGGTGTCCCGATTTGTCCTGCGCTGTCTGAAATTGTCCGCTCTTGTATCGGCTTTCACCTATCAGCGTGTAGCCTGAAACCCCGTTTCGTGGAAGCGGCGCATCATCCGTTTTGCCCGGTGATGTCCGGCTGTCCGTGTAGCGATACCACAGCCACAGGGCGATGTAGTACACCAAAAGCCCGGTAAGTATGCAATAGATTACCATAGTCAGACAGGCTTTTGGAAGTGGCTTTCGTACAGGGTGTTTATCTCGTCTTGGTACTGCTCGAAGTGGCGCAGCAGAATGTTTTCCACGTAGCTGCTTACCGTCACCTTTCGCCCGCCTATCACCGTCACGATACGCATCAGCTTCTCATGCGTGGTTCGGCTCACGTACAAGGGCTGTCGGTCTGCCAGTTCCACTTTCTGAAAGTAGGTTTCCCGGTAGTCGCCCGAACCGCCCTTGCGCTTGCGGGGTGTCGGTTTCTCTACTTGCACTGTTTCAGCCTGCCGTCCCTCGTGGGCGGTTTCCGTTTCGCTGCCGGGCTGCGGTTCATCATCCGGCTGGCTCTCCCGCTTGGCGGGTACACCCTGCGAGATAAGTTCCCGCATAAAATCCTCGTCTATCTTCGGCATCCCGCCGCTTTGCTTTGCCATATCATTTTAATTTGATGTAGTACACTATTTCGGTTATCAGTTCTTCCAAGTTGCTTCCCCTTACCAACGGGCGGCTGGCGGGAAAGAGCGTGGAGCGGAACACCGCCTTTTTATCCGCCACCAGTTCCTTTTTGTAGCGTTTGGTATCGGGGATAAAGGTTTTCATCAGCGGCAGTTCCAGTTCCTTAATGGTCTTGTCGTAGGCGGTGTAAAGGTCTGTTTTCTCCCTACCGTCCACCATGTTCCAAAAGAGGTACAGCCCTGCAAGTCGGCAGGCTTCATTCTTCACTAATAGCTTTTGGATAGCCATTGCGAACGACAGGCTGCTTTCCAGCACCACCTTGTCGGCTGAAATGGGGGTGAAAATGTAGTCCATGCCCGCAAGGGAGTTTATCACGCCCTCGCTGTTCACCGTGCCGGGCAGGTCGAAAAACACTATATCCGGCACGTGTCCGGCGGCTATATATCCGTCAGCCGTTGCAATCGCCTTTTCGGGCGAACTGCACAGTACCGGGTAGGCTTTCTTCCCCAGCCGGGTGAACTGTTCATACGCCATGCGCTTGTAATCTTCATCCGCCCCGACCTGCTCGGCATCCCGCTTGCGCATCCCGGCAATGGAGTGCTGGGGGTAGTCGCAATCGACCACCGCCACATTGTAGCCTTTGAGGTAGTATAGGTAACTCGCCGCCAGCACGGTAAAGGTGGTTTTGCCGACCCCGCCCTTTTGTGTGGAAAAGGCGACATAAAGGGGTGTTTTCTCGTTTTCCATATTGCTTCCGTTCATTATTGGTTGATAGATTTGTTTATTGCTTTCAATCATTCTTTCCATATTGCAATCTTGAAATATTGAAAGACTGTTTTATTTCAATCTTGTTTTCCTGCTTTCATTCTTTCTTGAAATATTGAAATCCTGCAATCATGTTTTATTGAAATCCTGCTTTCAATCATTCTTTCCTGATTGGAATATTTCTTTCAATCTTGCTTTCAATATTGAAATCCGATGCAAAAAAAGGGAGAAAAAACGTCCCCTGAAAACCTTGTCCCGATTTGTCCTGCGCTGTCCCGTTTTGTCCACCAACCACCTATTTTACAGCATTATAAATCACCGTTACTTTGCAGCGGAGTAACGAACCGCAGGGGGCGCAGGTGTAAAACAGGGCTGGTGAATGGCTGGGCTTACCGTTCCACGCTAACCCCAATCCGTCCGTGACGGATTTCGATTTTCGTCAGAAAATAGCAAGGTGTGTTCTATGGCACATAGAACCGTTTTCCGTGCCTGAAAACGCCTTGCCCCTGTCGGGGGTAAAAATCACTCCGAAGTCGTAATTTTTTAATCCAAAGAAGCATGGAAACAAGAAGAACCAACAAGGGCGGTCGCCCCGCCCTCGCAGACCCGGCGAAGCATCGCCATGTCCTTTACCTGAACGACCGGGAGAATGCCCGCTTCCTCTCGCAATGGGAGCAGTCGGGCGTCACGAGCAAGTCCCGTTTCATCGCCGCCCGGCTGTTCGGCGAGCCGTTCCGGGTGGTGAAAGTGGACAAATCGGCAGTAGAATATTGCGCCCGGCTGACCGAATTTTATGCCCAGTTCCGGGCGGTTGCGGTCAATTACAACCAAGTGGTAAAGGCTCTGAATAGTAACTTTTCGGAGAAAAAGGCACTGGCTTTTCTCTATAAACTGGAGAAAGCGACCACCGAACTGGCTGTGTTGAACCGTCAGGTTATCGACCTGACAAACGAGTGCAGGGAACTATGGTTGCCAAAATAAGCACGGGCGGCAATATGTTCGGCGCACTGGCATACAACCAAAACAAGGTGGACAGCGGGGAAGCAAAGGTGCTTTTCTCCAACCGGATGCTGTTGGGCGAGGACGGGAATTTCTCTATCGGCGAGTGTATGCGCAGCTTTGAAATGCAGATGCCCGTCCAGCTATCCACCAAGAAGCCGATACTTCATATTTCCATAAACCCGCACCCGGAAGACGTGCTGACCGACCGGCAGCTTTCCGACATCGCCAAAGAGTATATGCGGAAGTTGGGCTATGGCGACCAGCCTTATCTGGTGTACAAGCATACCGACATCGACCGCCACCATATCCACATCGTGGGGTTGCGGGTGGACGAGAACGGCAAGCCGCTGAATGACAAGTTCGAGCATCGGCGCAGCAAGCAAATCACCCGTGAACTGGAGCAGAAATACAACCTGCACCCGGCAGAACGAAAGGAACGTGCCGAACGCCCCGAACTTAAAAAGGTGGACTATGCCGCCGGGGACGTGAAGCACCAAATCGGCAACACCGTGAAAGCGGCTTGCTATGGCTACCGCTTCCAGTCGTTCGGGGAGTACAAGGCTTTGCTTGCCGCTTACAACGTGTGCGCCGAGGAAGTCAAAGGCGAGATAAACGGCAAGCCCTATCAGGGCATTGTCTATTCCGCCATGAACGACAAGGGCGAAAAGGTGGGCAACCCGGTAAAGGCTTCCCGCATCGGCAAGTCGGTAGGTTATGAAGCGGTGCAGCGCAGAATGGAGAAATCGGGCGAAGCAATTAAGAACGGGAAACTGAAAGAGCGCACCCGGAAGATTGTAGCCACTGCCATGCAGACCGCCCGCAGCCGCAAGGAACTGGAACGACAGCTAAAGAAGCAGGGCATTGATGTGGTATTCCGTCAGAACGACAACGGGCGCATCTATGGCGTTACGTTCATCGACCACGACAGCCGGGTGGTGCTGAACGGTTCACGCTTGGGTAAGGAGTATTCGGCGAACGTGTTCAACGAACGTTTTTCGGGCGAAACCGGAAAGATACACCAGTCCGAAGTGGCAGCACCGCAGCAAGACCAGCCCACGCATCAGGAACAGCCGGGCTTCACGCCGAAAGCCGACATCGTTTCGGGCATGGCTTCCGTGCTGGGTGCTTTCGGCGGTTTGCTGGGCGGCGGTGCATCAGGCGGTGACGAGCCGCAGGACACCGACCGCCAAAAGAGAAAGAAGAAAAAGAAGCGCACAAGGCGCATCAACTAACTTAAAAACATTACAATCATGCAACAGGAAGATGATTTGAGAGGGCTTGCAAGGGTCATGGACTTTATGCGGGCTGTCAGTATTCTATTCGTGGGAATAAACGTGTACTGGTTCTGTTACTCCACCCTGAAAGAATGGGGAGTGACGTTTGAGGTGATAGACAAGATACTGTGGAACTTCCAGCGCACCACCGGGCTGTTCTCGTCTATCTTATGGACAAAACTATTTTCGGTGGTGTTCCTCGCCCTGTCGTGTATCGGCACTAAGGGCGTGAAAGAGGAAAAGATAACGTGGGCGAAGATACATTGCAGCCTTGCGGCGGGTGTCGTGTTGTTTTTCCTGAACTGGTGGCTGCTGGAACTTCCGCTGCCACATACGGCGGACACTGTGTTTTATATCGCCACGCTGTCGGCGGGCTATATCTGTATGCTCATGGCGGGTACGTGGATGTCCCGGTTATTGAAAAACAACCTCATGGATGATGTCTTTAATACCGAGAACGAAAGTTTCCAGCAGGAAACAAGGCTTATCGAGAACGAGTATTCTGTAAATCTGCCTACCCGGTTCTACTATAAGAAGAAGTGGAACAATGGCTATATTAACGTTGTAAACGTTTTTCGTGCGAGCATCGTGTTAGGAACGCCGGGCAGCGGGAAGTCATACGCAGTAGTAAATAATTACATAAAACAGCAAATCGAGAAAGGTTTTGCGCTCTACCTGTATGATTATAAGTTTCCTGACCTTTCGGAAATCGCTTACAATCATTTGCTTAACCACTTGGACGGCTACAAGGTCAAGCCGAAATTTTACGTTATCAACTTTGACGACCCACGCAAGAGCCACCGATGTAACCCTATAAACGCCAGCTTCATGTCGGACATTGCGGATGCTTATGAAGCCAGCTACACGATTATGCTTAACCTCAATCGAAGCTGGATAAGCAAGCAGGGCGACTTCTTCGTGGAAAGCCCGATTATCCTGCTTGCAGCCATTATTTGGTATTTGCGCATCTATCAAGGCGGCAGGTATTGCACGTTTCCCCATGCCATAGAACTGTTGAACAAGAAATACGCTGATGTATTCACGATTTTGCGCAGTTATCCCGAACTGGAAAATTACCTTTCCCCGTTCGTGGACGCTTGGGAAAGTTCGGCAGTTGAACAGTTGCAGGGGCAGATTGCCAGTGCAAAAATCCCGCTTTCAAGGATGATTTCACCCGCCCTTTACTGGGTAATGACGGGCGATGATTTTTCACTTGACATCAACAACCCGAAAGAGCCTAAAATACTGGTTGTCGGCAACAATCCTGACCGCCAAAATATCTACTCGGCAGCACTGGGATTATATAATTCCCGTATCGTGAAGCTGATAAACAAGAAAGGTCAGCTTAAAAGTTCGGTGATAATAGATGAATTACCAACTATATATTTTCGGGGGTTGGATAATTTGATTGCCACCGCCCGAAGCAACAAGGTTGCGGTTCTGTTAGGCTTTCAGGATTACAGCCAGCTTACCCGTGATTACGGGGACAAGGAAAGCCGGGTTATCCAAAATACTGTGGGTAACGTGTTCAGCGGTCAAGTAGTCGGTGAAACGGCGAAAATCCTTTCCGAGCGTTTCGGAAAGGTGTTGCAGAAACGGCAGAGCATGACGATAAACCAACGGGAAAAATCCACCTCGATAAGCACCCAAATGGACAGCCTGATACCCGCCAGCAAAATATCCAACCTCACGCAAGGTATGTTCGTGGGTGCTGTGGCGGACAACTTCGATGAACGGATAGAGCAGAAGATTTTCCACTGCGAAATCGTGGTGGACAACGAAAAGGTGAAGCGGGAAACCGCCCATTACGTGAAGTTGCCGCAGATTATCGACTTCACCGACAAGGACGGCAACGACCGGATGCAGGAGGAGATACAAGCCAACTATGACCGCATCCGTCAGGAAGTCAGGCAGATAGTCGAGGACGAGATAACCCGGATTAAGAACGACCCGGAGTTATGCCACTTGATTAAGGAGGAAGAATAGCTATATATAATAATGTATGGAGTGAAGAACAGCCGATGTAGCTTTACGGTTGTTCTTCATTTTGCTTTTTGGTGCGGTAGGCTTCAAAACGCACTAATATTTCGTGCAGGTTCTTCAATGCTTCCACAGCCTTGCCTATCGGCGGCATCTTGCTTTTGTCGAAAGTCAGTTTCTTCAAATCGGTAGTGTACGCCGTAGCCACTTCGGGTAACGCCATGACCGCTTCGGCATCCTTGAATATCGGTGCATCAGCCAGCGACAAGTGCGAACGGGAGTTTTTATTTAGTCCGTCCTCTATCGTCACCCGGTACATGGCATCCAAGAAATCTTCCGAATGTAGGTAATCGTTATATTCCTGATTGTGGTAGAGTGCCGACAAGTCGTAAACGTCACGGATATGCTTTGCCAACAGTGCGGCTGCATCCTCATTGTAAGACAGCTTTACCAGCCTTGAAACCTTGTCGCAGATAGTCTTTCGGGGGTTGATACACTGCGTTTCAAAACTTTCCAGCCCGTAGGTGCTTATCAGTTCCTCTTGCCCGATGCTTTCAAGAAAGGCGGTCACAATCGGTTTGATAACCCGCTTGTCCGCCGGGTAGAACATCAGTTTTTTGTCCGGCAGGTCACAGGATTTTATCTCTACTTCCAAATGTTCTTTCAGTCCCACGCCTTGAAATACATTGTCATACGAGAAATACAGTTTACGGTAATTACCGCCCGTTTCCGACAAATCTTCCTTGTATATGTCACTATTGAGTTCGGCTATGTATTTGGAAAGTTTCTTGTTCAATGTCTTTTCTGCCTGCTTGGACGCACCTTTATCACCCGTGAACACGAACAAGTCCAAATCTTCCGAGAAACGTTCTATCAGCCCGTAGGCTTTGGAAAGTGAAGTTCCGCCTTTGAAGTAGGTCTTATCCGCATATTCGGACATGGAAATATCCCGCAGTATCTTCGATACCCAGTAATCCTTTTCCACGTGCGACTGCTCGTAGCCGAAATGGTCAGCCGCCAGTGCGATGATTTCCTTGAACGCTTCCTTGTCCGAATGTAAATTCATATTTCTGTCCTATGCTGTTTTATAATCCAAGTTGAACCGTGTCGTGGGAAGAATGGTCTTTGCCATTTCCGTTTGCAATACGGTTTGTCTGATGTCGCCCAGTATATCCGCCACCACCTTTCTGACACGTGGCGGGTAACTTTTCGCCAAAGATACGATTTTTTCCAGTTCCGGCAGGCTGTACCCGTTGAAATATTGGCTTTTGACCCGGTTGTAGATGTCCTGCCCGGTTGTTCCGGGTATGCGCTTCATGTCCTTTATCGCATCGAGCAGCCGCAAGTACGGGACAAGGCTTTCATCCGGATAGACCATGCAGTAGGCTTTCACGCACTCTATATCCAAGTTCTTGAAACGGAAACGGCGAACCGGGTTAGGAGTGGCTATCGTTATGGTTGTGGCTACCTGTTCGGTCAGCCCCATTTTGTTATAGATGTAAGCCCCCGTGATATAGCCGTTCAGTTTTTCAGTCAGGTAGCGGAACTGTTCATCCTGATAGACAGGCAGCTTTCCCAGCCCCAGCACTGATTTCTTGGGACGGTAGTACGCCCCCTTTTCAACCCGTACCAGTACCCCTTTGCGGCTCTGTTCGGAAAGTAGCACCGCAACATTGGCGGTCTTTTCCGTTTCAAACGATAAATCCCGGAACGTGAATATACGCCCGGTATCTATCCGTTCAATCTGCCCAAGTATCTCTTTTCTGAATGAAGCCATATTTATGTCCTTTGTTTCTATATGCAAAGATAGTATATTATGTAATCACCTGCAAAAACATAACAAAGATTTTGCCGAAGATGTTTTCTTTTTGTCGTGTCACCTGATAATAGGAGAATAACGGAAACTCAATCAAAGGCTTGCCATACGCTTCATAAACGCTTCACAAATGGCTCACAAGTATAATGCGATTTTTGTAAAACTGTTGATTATAAGCCGAAAACAATATATACAAATGGCTCACAAATGGCTCGTTTAAAGCAAGCGATTAACTTCGGTCTGTACCCGTTTTAAATCTCCAACCAACAGTTGGAGATTTACCGCACCCGGATAATTTCAAGCTCCGCAGGACAAATTCGGGCATCCCTTGCCCCCGTTTTTAGTCGCTATCTGTAGACTGGACTATTATTATACCATTCAATAATCAAATCATTATCGTTATTATGGACATTTAAAGTGAAAAAGATATTCCTATAATGATTAAAGCAATAGATGCAAATATGTATCTATATCTTTTTGTAGAAAACATTGCTCCTATACAAGAGATAGATACAGCAAATTGCATACATTTTAAACTTAACTCTGTAGTCTTAAATATACACATAGACAAAAAAGATAATGCCAAAACAAATAGTATAGCATTCAATATATATTTCAGTTTCATATTCCTTTGATTTACATTGACCTTATTAGCAGTAGCATATAAATTGCTCATCCTAACCCAATAACCAATCCTATACAAAAGAACAAGGTGAATCTCTTTTCCTTGTGTTTCAGCCCATAGACCAGCCCGATAATAGCACATAAAGGAATATTAGATGAATCTGCATTTTTTCCTTTATTTACAAGGTATTTATGACTTTCTTTGCTCAATTTGCAAATCTCACGGTTCTCATTGTTCTGTTGTAGCATACATTTATGCAACTTAATGTTCCCATGATTCAGTTTAATCTATTTTCTCTAATTCAATTGTAGCTACTTTCTCTTTATCTGGACTAATTTCATTCTGTATAATGGTTATATGTTTTTGGGTATAGCTTTTGATAATCCAAGGGGCTCCACCCAAATATAAAGCATTGCTATTAAATGTGATATATTTCCCTTCTATTGTATAAGTAATATCAATTTCATCGTAACCTTCCCAATTTACTTTCCCTTTCCGAGTATCTACAAATTGCATACCGACCCCCATATTTTGTACTGTCCAAGCCTCACAATGCCCTGTTCCACGCCATGAAGTCTGATAAAGTGCTTCGGGGGTTAATTCATTTGTCTGTTCATTATCATCGTCGCAGCTTATAAAGCTGAATGTACAGAGGAATAGCATAAGTATTCCAAGAATTTCTTTTGTTTTCATATTCTTTTTTTTAATCTCTTGTTTAACTCATTCAATCTTTATTTTGTCTCTTCGTTGAACCAACCAAAGATAAGACAAAGATAAAAAGAAGAATTCTTTGGCAGATTAAGATACTCTTGGAATATTGTTATAATGTAAATTTCTAAACCTATGTTTATTTTTTGTTGTCAAAACTTTGCTTGCGTCTGATTCGGCTCATGTGTATGGGTGTAATTTTAAGGTAGGATGCTATTTCTTTTAGTGATACCATTTGAAGGATTGCAGGGCATTTTTTTAAAAGTTGGAGGTAACGCTCTTCCGGTGTGAATCTGAATAAATCCAAATAACGTGAATATGATTGGAAAAACATCTGTTCGGCTGCGATACGGGCTATCCGTTGGTTTTCATTATTTTCCTTGAATTTTTGCTGTAAGAATGTAGAAGAACAGATGTAAATCTCGCACGGGATTATCGCCTGTATATTCAATTCTGATTTCATGCCATATAAGCAAGTGGGATAATCGGCTATAAATTCATTTGGAAAGGAAAAACCGACATTATACGGCTTGTTTTCTGTCCGGTTGGTGCAACTGTATTTGACTACGCCTGATAAGATAAACCCGAAGAAAGAACAGGCATCACCTTCATGGAGAATAAACTCATTCTTTTTATAATGTCGTAACTCTCCATGTTTCAGACACAACTCCTTGAAGAAGTCTATGTCTATGTTACTCATATATGAATTGAATTCGGCTATCATTTGTATATAAGAGAAATGTATAAAAAATATCTGAATTTCCATGTTTGGAGTTTAGTCTGTTTTTTGTCTATATATCCAAACCGTACTAAACTTTTTTCTGTTGACTGCAAGATATAAGTACTGGCGAAAAGAGTAAGAATAAAAGGTATTTCTTTTTGACAGTATTACTTTTAATAATTTGAGGAGGAAATAATACTCTAAGTAAAGGCTTATTCTACCGTCCGAGAGCTTATTTTGCTCCAGCTTGGGGTTTTCTTTCGTTTTATTTTCTAACATTGCCATTGTTTAGAGGTTTTATCTCGATTTAGGTGCCGTAACCGGGTAATTACACTAAATAGTTGATTTTCTTTTGTTTTTTGCGGATGCAAAGGTACAAAAGAAAATGATATTTCAAAGTGTACTGAATAACAGAAAATGGCAAAAATAGAGAAAAACAGAAAATATTCAAATGACTGATAATAAGAAAGATGAATTATTTTTATTCTATAATCTCCATGTCTTGTATCGGCATTGGCATTGGGTGGTAAAGAAGCAATAGATAACATCCATATTCTAAAAACTATTCCCTACATAGAAATGTCACTCCAATCTATCGGGGATTTGAAACGAGTGCAATAACAGATTACTAACGAAGCGCGATGACGCTTAAACAGTGTTCCCCGCTAATCCATTAAAGGGTTCACATATGGTTCATACTCGAATGATTTTCTTTTGCAAAATATGCAAATTACTTGAGTTTTAGCTATTTCAAAAAACGACCAAAGGGTTCACAAAGGGTTCATCGAAAGAGAGTGAAATCATTCACTCTCTTTTTTTATGCCCTTTTCAATTCTGCAACCAATGGTTGCGGAATTTCATCCCACCCGGACAAATCGGGACACCGCAGGACAAATTCGGACAGCCCTTGCCGCCCGTCCAAATATAGCATATTTAGTCGCTACCTTTGGGCGGGACTATTCCCGTAACCGCTAAAATTTCAATTATTTATGGCAAACAGAATGACCCCGCCCGCAGAGGGGCAGGAAAAAGACGTGCTGCTGGTCTTGGATAAACAGCAGGGAAAGGTGAGTGCCGTTAAGGGTATTGACAAGGAGGGCAATTTGCAGACCGTGCCGCCGACACACGGCGGCGAGTTCATGCAGGTGGACAAGAACAGCGATGTGTTCAGCAACTTCATTTCCAACTTCTACCGCAAGTATCAGGACACTTCCGGGCTGGAACTGTTCAGCGTCAAGGCTTCCGAAGCGGAGCGGGACGCAAAGGCAATCGAGGACAACCACCGCAACCCTACACCGGAGGGTGACAAGCGGGCTGAAATGCTTCGAGTTCCGAAGCCCGACTTCCACGAGTTCAAGCAGGGCTACCGCTTCGACCCGTCAAAAATCGACTGGGAGAACCTGAAAAAAGTCGGCATCACCGCCGACACCCTGAAAAACACGAGGGACTTCGACCGGGTGATGCGTGGCTACAAGTCCCGCAACACCTACACCGTTTCGGGGACGGTGGGCGGCTTCTACCTCAAACCTACCGATGTCAAGCTCTCTTTCTATCAGGCAAAGGACGGCACGGTAGTACCCAAGCTGCACGGCGTGCAGCAGGACGAAAAACTGTTGCAACGCCCGTTCCATGAACACGAGTTCACCAAGCAGGAACAGGGCAACTTGCAAGGCACTGGCAACTTGGGCGGCATCGCTGAAATCAAAGACCCGAAAAGCGGCGAGCAAATCCCCGTGTTCGTCAGCCGGGACAGGTACACGCACGAACTGGAGTATATGCGGGCTGACAAGTGGAAATGCCCCGATACAATCTGTAACGTGCAAGTCAGCCCGGAACAGAAAGCCGCCTTTGAAGCCGGGCAAGCGGTGAAAATGGAAAACCTGCAATTCAGGGACGGCACGCAGCGCAGTGCCTATTTGCAGGTCAGTGCGGTGGAGCGTGGCTTGGAGTTCCTGCCCCGTGCCGCCGTCCAGTTCTTGCAGCAGTGGCAGCAGCCCGCAGAGCGGCAGGTCGCCGGGCTAAAGGACGGCAAGGGCGTTGAGTTCAACGGTCATGTACAGCCCGGCGCACAGGGCAAATCCCCCGACAAGGTGCAGCCGAAAGACGTTACCCCCACCGCCGAGAGCCGGACGCAGGTAGCGGTCAATTCGGGGGGCAAGACCAACGAAGCCACCAAGCAGGGCAAAGAGCCGTTGAAACAGGGTCAGGACAAGCCCACCGCCAAGCAGAAAGAGAAGCAGGAGAAAGCGCAGGACAAGAGCCTGAAAGCTGACAAGCCCAAGAAGTCCAGAGGAATGAAAATGTAATATCCACCATTAAAAAGTAAAGAATTATGATTGCATTGATAGCAGAGAAGCCCAGCGTGGCAAAGGACATCGCCCGCATCATCGGTGCGACCGGGCGTAATGACGGTTATCTTTCCGGCAACGGGTATATGGTGACATGGGCGTTCGGCCACTTAATCCAGCTTGCCATGCCGGAAGCCTACGGCGTGGCGAACTTCCGCAGGGAGAGCCTGCCCATACTGCCGCCCGATTTCCGGCTAATCCCCCGTCAGGTAAAAGCGGAGAAAGGGTACAAGGCAGACCCCGGCGTGCTGAAACAGTTGAAAGTGATAAAGGAAGTGTTCGACCAGTGCGACCGGATTATTGTCGCCACCGATGCCGGGCGTGAGGGTGAGTTAATCTTCCGCTATATATTCCATTACCTGAACTGCCGGAAACCATTTGTGCGCCTGTGGATAAGCAGCCTTACCGACAAGGCAATCCGTGAGGGGCTGGATAACTTGCAGCCGGGAGAGCATTACGATAACCTTTACCTCTCTGCCAAGTCCCGCAGCGAAGCGGACTGGCTGATAGGGATAAACGCCACCCAAGCGTTGAGCGTTGCCGCCGGGCAGGGGGTGTTCTCGCTGGGCAGGGTGCAGACACCCACGCTCGTGATGATATGCAGCCGCTATTTGGAGAACAAGAATTTCGTACCCGCCAAGTTTTGGCAACTCAAAGCGGCGACCGCCAGCGGGGGAATGGGTTTCACCGCCCAATCGACCGCCAAGTGGGAACAGCAGCCCGAAGCCATAGCCGCCCTGCAACGGGTAAAGGATGCCGGGCAACTTGTGGTTAAATCCGTTGAGAGGAAAGAAGCCTGCCAAGAACCGCCGCTTTTGTACGACCTTACCACGCTGCAAAAGGAAGCGAACACGAAGCTGAACTTCTCGGCTGACAAGACACTTTCCATAGCGCAAAGCCTGTATGAAAAGAAAGTGATGTCCTATCCCCGAACCGGAAGCCGCTATATTCCGGAGGACGTTTTCGATGAAATGCCGGAACGTGTCGCCCTGCTGGGGCAATACTCCCGCTTTGCCGGGTATGCCGCCGGGCTGGACGGCACACCCCTGAACCGCCGCAGCGTGAATGACGGCAAAGTGACCGACCACCACGCCTTAATCATAACCGAGAACCTGCCCGGCGAACTTTCCAAAGACGAGCGGGCGGTTTACGAGCTGGTAGCCGGGCGTATGCTGGAAGCCTTTTCGGGCAAGTGCGTGAAAGACGTTACCACCGCCTTGCTGTCAGGGGGAGATACCGACTTCACGGTGAAAGGGTCTGTGATGAAAGAAGCCGGGTGGCGTGCCGTGTTCGGCGAGCAGGAAACGGGCGGGGATGAAGAAGCCGCCAGCCTGCCGCCACTCCAAGAGGGAGAATATTTGCCACTCTCCGGCGTGGATCTGCTCGAAAAGCAGACCAAGCCGAAACCGCTGCACACGGAAAGCAGCCTGTTGTCGGCAATGGAGAACGCAGGCAGGGAACTGGAAGATGCCGAACTGAAAGCCAGCCTGAAAGATGCCGGGATAGGCACGCCCGCCACCCGTGCGGCGATTATCGAAACGCTGTTCGCCCGCCAGTACATCGTGCGTGAGAAGAAGAACCTTGTGCCTACCGACAAGGGGCTTGCCGTTTATGGGATTGTCAAGGACAAGAAGATTGCCGATGTCGAAATGACGGGCATGTGGGAAACCGCCCTTGCCAAGATAGAAGCGGGCAGCATGGATGCCGACACGTTCCGGAAGGGCATCGAGGTGTACGCAACGCAAATCACCGCAGAACTGCTATCGGTGCAGCTATCTGTCGCTACTGGTGAAACCTGCCCCTGCCCGAAATGCGGCAGCGGGCGCATCCTGTTCTACCCGAAAGTGGCGAAGTGTTCCAACGTGGACTGCACGCTTACCATATTCCGCAACAAGTGCGACAAGCAGCTTTCCGACAAGCAGATTGTCGAGCTGGTGACGAAACGCAAGACCGGGCTAATCAAGGGCTTCAAGGGCAAGAACGGCAAGGCTTTCGATGCTTCGCTGGTACTGGACGAGCAGTTCAATGTCGGTTTTTCATTCCCCGAAAAGAAAGCGAAACCGAAGAAATAGCCTATCTTTGCCGCTGAAATTTCATTGTGATAGGTTTTACAGCTTATAATAATTGAAATTTTAGTGGTTGCGCCCGGAGGGAAACCGGGCGCATTTTTTATATGTTCCCGCCAAACAGGTAGGTCGAACAGACCACCCCGTTATCCAGCACCCTGCTTTCCGAGAGCTTCCACAGCGAGCCGGATGTTTCCCCGACAAAACCGATGCCTTTGCCCGCCATGACCGGGACGGTGTAGATTGTCAGGCTGTCCAGCAGTCCGGCTTTAATCAATGAAGTAAGCAGCTTGCCGCCACCCACCACCAGCATGTCGGTTTCCTGTTTCAGTTCATAGACCCTTTGCAGCGGTTCTTCGGTCAGGAACTCCACCCCGCAGTCCGGTGTAACGTTGGTGTCGTAGTGTGACACCACAAAAGACCGTTTGCTTTTGTGCGGCCACCCGCCCCAGTGTTCAAAGATGTAGTTGTAGGTGTTCGCCCCCATAAGCAGGCAGCTTGCGGCGGCGTGTTCCCTTGCCACCAGTTCCTTGACCTCACGGGGCATCCAGTCCAGTTCATAGTCCGGCGTGGCGGTATGCCCGTCCAGCGATACGGCGATGTGCGCTTTGATTTGTTCCATATTATCAGGTATTAAAGTGATATAAATCCCTACTGTCTTGGCACGTTAGCCGCCACCCCAAAAAAGAAAGCGTGGCATGACGCTGTTTCGATGCGAGGTACTGGCATACCCAAATGTGGAAACAGTGCAGCCACGCTATGACAAACGCATAGCATATCCTGCGCTGAATATCCCCACATTTTGAAAAGTGCCAGTTTTCGCATCGGGACGTTCGGCGAACGTATATGTTATATATAAAGGCAATATTCCGGCAACCGCCGTCCAACTGCCGTTACTTTTTTCGTGTAACTTCTGCAAAGTTAAGCAAATACCCTGAAAAATCACGTGCAAACAGAAAAAATCCTGCCGTGTTATCACAACAGGGCAGGACACAAGCACCTAAAAATACACAAGTTCAGCCCATACGCCTACGGGCAGCTTGCGTTCCTTTGAAGATGATATGAACCGATGACAAAACAGCTTTGGTTCGCCGTGTCTTTGGTGATGATGTCCCTTTCCCGCATGAAGCGGATATAGCTCTTTGCGGTGCGCTCCTTGATGTCCAATACCTGCTGCAACTGCTCGCAAAGGTCTATGTAGGTGATGCGTGTCTGCCGCCCGAAGATGTCACGTGCGACATTTACCAGTTCCCTTTCCTTGCGCTTCTCCTTTTCCTCACGTGGTTTCTCGCCCTTGTACACGTGCATCCCGGCTTCCTTGTCCCAAGCAAAGAGCATCAGCGGCACGTCCAGCGGGCTTCCGTCCCTTACTTTCAGGGCTTTTACCACCGACTGGGTAGGTTCTTCGTCTTTCTCAATGGACAGGATAGTAGCCGCCTTGCGCTGCAACTCGCTGCCCAAATGCCCCCGCAGTTTCAATCCGTTGGGGACGAAGTGCAGCACGCACAGAATACACGTGTTATAGATGCCCGCCAGCCGATAAAGTTCATCTATCACCGCCACGCTTTCCGCTTCATCGTTGGCACTCTTAACAAGGTCTGCGATGCCGTCAATGACGACCAACTGGATGCCGCCGTACTGGTAGTAGAACTTGTCCATGCTTTGTACAATGGCGTTCAGGCGTTCTTTGCGTGACATACCGGTAAGACAAAACGCTTTCAGTTCATCGGGCTTGTCCGGCTGTTTGGCACGTGCCAGCAGGTTGCTTACGTTCTTGAACAGTTGCACTTCCGACTGTTCGGTGTCATAGAGCAATACCGCCTTGTGCCTGCCGTTGGCGGTTATCTGTATGCCCAGTGTATCTATGTCCGCACCAGCCGGACAGATGCAGCCCGCCACGATTGCGGCTACGTAATTGCTCTTTCCCGTTCCCTCGCCCCCGGTGATGCCGAACAGGTTGCCTTGTGTCCCCAGCGGAACGTCACCCGCCGAAATAATCTCTTGCGCTTTGGCGGGCGGGTTGTTGAAATCTATCTCGCACGATTTAAGCATAATCAATGTGTCGCTATACAGGTTGTCTAAAAATTCGATAAACAGTTTCAGGAAATCTTCACGGGTGTTCCCGGCTTTGAAGTAGTCGGATATGTCCTTTTCCTCTTTCGTTCCCGGAAGCGGTAGCAGCAGGCGTTTCACGCCAAATTCTTCCAACAGTTTTTCCTGCTTGCATGAACTTTCCCTGCCCGTCTTGTCCATGTCAAAGAGCAGGACGATGTGCTTGAAGCGGAATGTCAACCGATAGACCAGCGTGGGCGGTATCGTCACCGTTTCGCTGTTGAAGCAGATAGCGTGAAAACCGTGCGCCGCCAGCGAAAGCACGTCTTTCTCGCCGCCCGTGATGAATAGCGTGTCGCCTTTGGCTGGCAGTTGTTCCAGCCCGAAACAGTAGTTCTCACCGAAGCTGCCGCCGTAGAGGAAGCGGGGCGTGGAGAACGGGCGGTACAGCT
The DNA here is from genome assembly GCF_014287405.1 of Bacteroides sp. NSJ-48. Lineage (NCBI taxonomy): Bacteria > Pseudomonadati > Bacteroidota > Bacteroidia > Bacteroidales > Bacteroidaceae > Bacteroides > Bacteroides sp. NSJ-48. Next base: position 21,859 of record NZ_JACOOD010000027.1, read on the forward strand.
TGATGTGCTGTTTGCCCTTGTAGCCGTACATGGGTTCTGCCACCGATGAAGTGTAGGTGTACGGTTTGCCCTCTGCCGTTTCGCTGTTGTATTCCCGGAGCGAGCAGACCTTGTAACGTTCCAGCAGTTCGGGCGTGATGCCGTACTGTTGCCAGTACACCAGTTCGGCAAGCGGGAACTTCTGTTCCCGGAACTGGTAGGGCTTGACGGGCTTTTCGGGCGTTTCTTCGGGTTTGTCCGGCACTGCCCGGCGGACGGTTGCCGGGGGAACGGAAACCGGAGTGCCGGAAGCCAGCCCCAAGCCCAAATCCCGGTCGATGATTTCCAGTATCTCCACGAAGTCAGCCGCCCGGTTACAGTCCAGCCCCTTTAACTGCCCCACGAGGAAGAAACAGTCGCCACTGTAACTGTCGTTGCCGAAGTCTTTCATCTTGTAGATACCGCCCCGGCGGTCGAAATAGATGTTGCAGGAAGCCTTGCTGTCCTCGTACAGCGGGTTAAGGAAGTTGCGACCTATGCGCCAGTTTCCGGGCAGGTAGTGTTTGAACACCGCCAGCCCGTTACTTGTTCTTTCTAAGATTTCCTCTTTCCTTAGCATATAATTGGTGGTTGGTTATCAGGTTGTCGATGTTCTCCTTGTTGCTCCTTATCAGGCGTTCTTCCAGCATCCGGCGTATCTCGCTGACCTTGTAGAAGTAACGTCCCCTGATGTTGGAATAGGCGATAGTCCCCGACACCCGCAGGCGTTGCAGGGTCTTTTCGCTTATTTTCAGGAACGTGCAGACCTCGTAGCTGTCCACCCACATGTCTTCCTCGCTTTGCCTTGCCGTTTCCATGTGGTTGAAGATGTAGTCGGCAATGGCGGTAATCTTGTTGTCCAGTTCCTTGTAGGCTTTGGACTCGAATGTTATTATTTCCATAACGGTAACTAATTGATTTGCCGCAAAGTTCGGGTGTCCTGAAAAATAAAACGCCACAGATGTACCCACCTGTGGCGAAATAAATTTTGTTAAAGCACGGTTGCCTAATCCTGCTCCCTCATGCGCATCAGCAACCTGTCTTTCAGGGTGGAGAGGAAGCCCGTTCGGTCTTTGGTCTTGGCTTTTAGTTCCATGTAGGTGTGGTAGAAGTCGCCGAGGTCGATGTCGAACACGTATTCAAAGTAGGCTACAATCTCCTTAATATCAACCGTCCCCTTGTTCAGACAGCCGCAGGCGTCCAGTGCGTAGATAAGTTCCACCAACGCCCTTTTCGTCCCCGTCCAGCGCAACACCTTTCCCATGAAGCCGTTCTTCACCCGCTTGCGTTGTTCCCGGCGTTCCAGCTCGTGCAGACGGTTGGTGAGGTATATTTCCAGCAGTTCGTTGGCTAAAATCTTGGCTACCTTGAAATCGTGACTGGTGCTGAACTGTGGGTCTGTTTCGTAATAGAAACTGTCCACGATGATTTGTATGTCAGGCTTCCCACGCATGAAATACTGCCTGTCCAAGTAGGTGGCTTTCGTTCGGTGGTACTGGTAGAACGCCAAGTTCCGCTGGAACGACTTTGAAATCCGGTCGGTTTCCGACAGCAGGTAGTCCCTTTGCACTTCCTCGCTGCCGCTGGGGAAGCGCACCTCTATCTTGTAAACAGTGTTGTAATAGATGATTTTGCTCGCTAAAAGCGGTTTCAGTTCCTTGAAGAAGTGTATTTCCTCTTCCGTGCTGGCGAACGGGTAGGAGATTATAAAGTTTTTGAGTTCGCCCAGTATCTCTTGCAGGTAGTCCACGCACAGGCGGCAGAGCGTCAGCGTGTCCGCTGCGGTGTCCTCGTATTCCTGTATCTGCCATTCCACTTTTTGAAGCAGTCCGGCGAAGTATGTTTCCAACGGTATCTTATGTTCCATAACCTTGTGCTTATCTTTTATGAAGCACAAAGTTACGGGCATAAAAAATCTGTTTTATTCTTGATTTTTCACATTACGTTCTTGTAACTGTGCATTTTCTTGTTTCCTGCGCTTTTCTGCGTATCTCGCCCGGTGTGTCCAGCAAGTAAGCCTTGCAGAAGTCGTTCAGGTTCGATGTCGATGCGAACCCGGTGGTGAACGCCACTTCCGTAAGTGTGAGGTTGGTGTTCTTCAGGTAGTGTTCCACGTCCTTTGCACGCTCCTTTATCACCCATTCCTTAGCCGTGTACCCGGTCATTTTCTTTACCTTCCGTCGGAACGAGCCGTATTCCATGCCGCATTTGTCCGCCAGTTGCTCGGCATCATAGACCATGTAGCCTTTCAGACGCACCATTTCGGTGAATGTCTGCCTGCCCAGCTCCGGCAGCATCCGTTCGGCGTGGCGCAGTTCCTTTTCCGTCACCAGCAGGCGGTTGTCCCTTACCGGGTTTCTCCGTAGCAGGTGGAAAGCGTGGCATACCGTGTTGTACACGTTGCAGAGGTACTGCCGTCCCGGTCGCATCCAGTGGAGCGCATCGCAGTAGGCGGTCAGTTCGGGTATCTCGTCCCGCTTGCGGTGCTGTTCCGCCAGTTCGTCCAGTATGGCGTAACGGGTGGTGGACATACCCAGCAGGATAATGATTGCCTTGTAGTCCTTGTATGCCGCCAGTGTCGGCGTTTCCGGCAGGCTCTTGAGCGTGTCGCACACGTGGGCGCACAGCCGCCCGTCCTTGCTGAACGGTTCAAGTTCCAAATAGTTGTCCATTTTCCGGCTGTTGTGCAACAGCCATGTTACCTTTTCGTCCAGTTCCTTGCAGGACGCTTCCAGCTCCGCTTCGGGAGCGGGCAGCAATAATGATGTAATCCGTTGTTCCATATCTGAATAAATTGATTTGTTTTCTGTACGTTACCCGGTAGCCCATAGCCAAAACTTTTGGATTAGCCGCCAAACCACGTGATAAAGGAACATGGCGGCAAGCATAAGAAAACCTGCCCGCAGGAAATATTCTTCAATGCGCTGCCAAACGCTCGTTTTTTGTTCGGGCATCAGTATGTCCGCCACTTCCTCAAAGGTCTTGCAGGCGAAAATCGCTTGCCGGAACTCGTCTGCGCTGTTCCAGCATTCTTCCTTGAACCACCGTGTCTTGGGGTATCGTTCCGCTACCAGTTCTTGCAGTTTTCGTAGTGGGAACGGTTCGGGATTGTCCCCGTACTCGTATTCAATGGAAATCACACGTCCCTGCATCCTGATACAATATCCGAATATCCCTTGCCACTTCACTTTGTGCGCCCCCTTTTCAACATATTTCGTCCCGGTTGCATCCACTACAATGTAGTTCTTCCGCTTCTTCAACAACTCGGTATTGGTCGTTGTGTACAGTTCTTCCTTGCGAAACACGTATATCATGTTGCCTTTGGGGGCAAAGCTGAATATCGGGTATTTAAGTCGGGCTTTCATTGTAAATAGTCTATTGTTTTATAAAAGCAAAATAAAACAGGGTAACACCTACCACAACCCCGAAAAAGATACAACCTGTAATAATGAAAGCCCAATCGGGGTAATGGAAATCAAGTTCTTCATAAGGAATGGCAGTTTTCTTTATACATCTGTTCCATACCCATATCAGAACTTTTCCAAATCTATTTACTGTGATAAGGTTACTCATATTGATTAATGGTTCAGCGGGGAACGCTGTAAGGCGTTATCACGCTTCGTTAACATCATATTTATTCTCACACCAGTGTACCATATCAATAAACCATAATCACGAGGTCTTTTTGCGCTTCAAAGGCTTCATCGAAAATGAAATTCAGGTCGTCCATTTCCTGCTCATAGTCATAATCTCCGATACCGTTACCCTCTTTCAGCGAGGTGTATTCCGTACGCTTACTCTCCAATTCAGAAACGGGTATGCTGATAATATAGGGAAAATCACTGCTCAATGGAATATATGGGGCACAGAACGAAACGTATATTGAGGGTTGGGAGAAAAAGACATCAAAGCTATTGATATACAAAAGGTTGTGCAAGATATGAGTGGATGGCTCTGCAAAACGAAACGTTTACGTGGGTTTAATTTGCAGCTACATTTAGGTGCTTTTTAGGCATACAGATTTGCAGATAGGTTTAATTGGGTTTACATAGGGCTTACATGGTTGATTCGGGTGGGGGAGTGCATGGCAGCTGCGGCTGCTTTTTTTGTACCTGATTATTTGATATAATATTGCTTAATTTATTCCATATAATAGATATTTAGTATATTTGTAGCAAAATATTATAAACTATGGCAAAGGTAATACATGTGCATTTGACGCACGGAATAGAAGGAACAAAGCGGAAAGATTGGTATTTCAGCAGCATTTCGGCGGTTTATACCGTTTTTACAGCTGAACAGGTGGGTGCAACGAAGAATTATTTGCTGCATGCAGGATTGTCCGGGAACGGTACTATATGCACCAAAAAGGCTATAATAAAGCAATCTACGCTCATTTCTTGCGGGCGTAGTGGAAATGTATCAGACGAATAATAAGCGGGCAAAAACGCAATAAAAATGGCTTTAGAATGATCCGGTGTGGGGAGGTTGTTATACCTCCCTTTTTTTGTGCTTGAAATCGGTCTTTTTTGACGCTGGATATTCAGGTGGATGTTCAAAGTGGATATTCACTTTTATAGAACTGGATATTCAAAATATGGTTTTGGCGGTGTGCGATACAGACGTACTAAAATACTATAATTTTAAAAATACCCCTCGTTTTTTATTTGATAGCCCCCCCTAAAAACCTATCATTTTTCACGCTTTAGTTTTTAAATGCCCTAATATCAGTGTTTTTATACCCATATATGAAGGTAGGGGAGGGGGATTGCTTGGGAGGGGGACATCATGGGGGATGATAGGGGGTACGCTTCGTTTCCCATCACCGGTGTATGGTAACAGTAAATCCGCCTACCCGACATTTGCAGTACCGGAAATGTGTGCATCCGACACATGTTTTCCCTTTTCGATTGTCATTTGGCGAATCTGTTCTTTAAGCCTTCCTATTTCTTCTGCCTGCTCTCTTATTATAGACAAGAAAGATTCAGTGGTACTATTATTTGTTTCCTCATGAAGTATATTGTTTTGATTCTTTGCGGCTTTAACTGCTTTCAACTTAGCTTGTGCTTGCTCTTCTGTCATTTCCCCCTTAATAATTGGCAAATCTGATTCATAGTAAGTTTCTTCAATTATAGGATTCCCTTCCCCAGTAAATAACCATCGAAGGTTGATGAATACAGAATATCCTGACATTATAAACCTTTTAAAAAAGTCATAGCTTGGAGCAGACTTTCCGCTTACTATATCATAGATAGTTTGGGCTCTACTGTACCCTAATGCATTGGCGAACTTATTTGGATTAGTGTGCAAGATAAATATAACTTCTTCTATTCTTGCAGATATTTCTGTATTTTTTTCTTTCATATCTTTTGTTATTACAGGATTTTCTGTATATTTGCAGCGTGTTCAAAAAAGAACACCGCGCCAAAGATACAAAAAAGGCGTGTGATTAGCGATTTTTAAGTATAAGATTATGAAAGAGACATTATTGAAAAAGGTAAAACCGGAAACATTGGAAAAACTCCTCAGTGCGGTTGGTGATGTTCTTAATGAAATCAAGGATGCAGTACCTAACAAGAATGAAAGGTTCCGAGATGAATCATATACATCTTTACTCGTGATGAACTATGATACGTTTCAGACACTAAGGTGGCACGAACAGAAGAAACAAGAAGATAAAGATACTCAGGATAACCCAGCGTGACGACCCGGAAGGCGTTAAGAGACGGGTGACGGTGTGGAAAGACACACGGGAGTGCATGGTTCTTGCGCCGGGGTTCGATTCCCCGGACTCCCTCCAATATTAATCATTAAAATAAGTGAGATATGAACAAGAGGTACATTCACATTACGAAAGCTGACCGCGACTTTATCGCAAAGGCCCTCAACGTGACAGAGAAGACTGTTTATAACGCTATCCGGTTTGATGACCGTCGTGGTAACTCCGAACTTTCTGCAAAGATCCGTAAGTTGGCCATGGACCGTGGCGGTATTGTGATGGTTGTTATTCCGGAGGTGGAGGTTTTTCACGACTATGACAAAGTATCCCGCCTATATTGTCCCAATGGTGCTCTTATAGAGTTTGACCGCAAGGATGGTAGCGGCCAGGTAATATTCAAAGGAGAAACAGTGAAGACTTACGAGCATGTAATGGTTTCGGAAATTGACCACATAAAAGCGTTTGCATCTGCATTGAGATAGGAGGTGACTATGTTGGTGTATTACGGTAACATACAGTGTATTTCTGCACGAGAGCTCATCGATGGCGGCTATATCACCGAATCCTGTTATAGGAACTGGGTGAACCGTGGTCGTATCAAGGTGGTGCGCCGTGGTGGAGGTGCTGCTGGAAATTGCGCGTTGGTCGCCCTCAATAGTCTGCCTACCGAGTGCCTGGAGCGGGTAAAGGAAGACAACCCCGGAGGAACAGAGCAGGCACTTCGCCACTGGATACTGTCAAACTATGTGTTGGATCAGGCTGCAGTAGCTTATTTCTTGGATTGGGCCTCCCATTCTTCCAGCAACAGAGCTACAGACGAACTTGCCCGGAAATATGCGGTGAATGCTTCAGTTCTGAATACTTGTATCAAGCTTTATAACAGAAGCAACGATTACCGCAAACTGATGGGTGAAAAATATAACTGGGACATGATGGCCACTACCATCGAGACCTTACGCGAAGACTTTGGTCATGACCTTCCTGCCAGTACCCTGCGTTTCCGCAAGAAAGTGAACGAATACAAGCAGTACGGTTACGAATGTCTGATAACCGGAAAATTCGGCAACCAGAACAAACGGAAGGTAACTCACATGGACGAACGCCTGGTGATGAGTTTGAAAGTACTTCCCAACCAACCATACGGCAGTGATGTGCATGAAATGTATCTGTCGTTTGTATGCGGTGAGCTGGAAGTATGGGATCTGGAAACAGGGGAGATATTCAATCCGGAAAACTTTACGGATAAGAACGGGGAACCGAAAGAACTGAGCGAAAGCACTATCCGGAACATTCTGAACAACCCGGCAAGCCAGCTGCTGATAGAAAAAGCCCTGCGTGGACGTATGGAGTTCTATCATGAGCAAATGCCGCACATGCACCGTCATGGCGGTGAGTTCTCACTGTCACAAATTACGATGGATGACGTGGATTTGCCGCGCAGAATGAAAGGCGGCGAGTATGTGCATGCCTATTATGCTTATGATGTGGTGAGCCAGTGCCGTATCGGTTTGGCCTACGGGCGGGATAAGGATGATGCCTTGGTAGTGGACTGTTTCCGTGATATGTTCCGGCTCATCGAACGCAACGGATGGGGCATTCCAGCCGGTATTGAGGTGGAGCAGCACTTGATGAGCAAGTATAAAGGAGGATTCCTGAAGGCAGGTGAGGTATTTAAGTTTGTGCATTTCTGTGCCCCACAGAACTCACAGGAGAAATATGCTGAAGCTCTGAACGGTGCGTTCAAGACAACCATAGCACATAAGAACCATGAAGCCATTGGCCGCTGGCATAACAAAGGTGCACGGCGGGTGGACCAGAAGAAAGTGAGTGACAGCAGCAACCACACCTGGGAAGACAGAAAGTATTATACGTTTGAGGAGCTTGTGGCGGACGACCGGCGCGATTGTGAAGAATGGAACAATACGCTTCACCCCAATCAAAAGAAATATCCCGGAATGACCCGTTGGGATGTGCTCGTAGCCAAAATCAATCCGACCCTTCGACCGCTTGATAAACTGACCTTGAGCAGATATATCGGAGAAAAGGTAGATACCAGTATTCGTAGAAATTCCACAGTACGTGTGGCAAATGCGGACTGGTGGCTGAGCGGTCCGGAAGTGCTGGAGCAGCTGGAACCAAACAACCGCAAGGTGACGGCCTACTTCCTGCCGGATGAAGAGGGCAAGCCTACGGATGTCTTCCTGTACCAGAACGACCGCTACCTTGACAAGGTTCGTCCGGTAGTGACTTACAACCGGGTGATGGCAGAACAGACCGAAGAAGACCGGGTAGCCTATACAGAGCAAAACAAAGTTCTGAGTCATTTCAGCAAATACCTCAATGACCACGCCATCGGAAAGGTGGGAACCGGTACACCGGATCAGCCAACAGATGACCCGGAAGAGGAACTGGAACTTCCCCCGGTGGAACTATCCGATGATTTGCCAGCCGATTTGTCGGCAGATCCGGAATCTGATTATGAATGGCACTCCGGAATAAGCGAGGCAATGAGAGCCATCAGTGATATGTAAGAACAGAATTAGAACAACATTAAAATAGCGTTAGAATTATGATTACAGAAGCACAAAAACAGAAGATTTTAGCAGCGATAGCCGCCAACCGTGCGAACTATCCCAGTGATGCCAAGCATGCTGCCTCTTTGGCCATCAGTACGTCTGTGTACAGTGCAATCAAGAACGGACAGACAGACAAAGCCCTGAGCGATGCCAACTGGATAAGCATTGCCCGCAAATTAGGGGTGAACCTCCGTGGTGAAATGGAATGGAAAGCAGCCAAGACCCCGACATTTGAATATATCACAGCCCAGCTGGAGTTTTCACAGCAGTCCAGCCTGTCGGGTATCTTGTGCGACATGCCCAATATCGGCAAGACTTTCACGGCACGTTATTATGTGCAGAGCCACAAGAATGCCGTTTATATCGACTGCTCGCAGGTAAAGACCAAATTGAAGCTGGTACGCAAGATTGCTGCAGAGTTTGGTGTGGACAGTAAGGGAAAGTATTCTGACGTGTATGAAGACCTGGTATATTACCTCCGTTCGATGGAAACCCCGCTTATCATCCTCGATGAAGCAGGCGATCTGCAGTATGAAGCTTTCCTTGAACTGAAGGCCTTGTGGAATGCCACTGAACGCTGCTGCGCCTGGTACATGATGGGGGCAGACGGATTGAAAGAGAAAATCAACCGCTCCATAGAATGCAAGAAGGTGGGTTATACCGAAATGTTGAGCCGTTATGGTGACCGGTACAGCAAGGTGACTCCGGATGATGGCAAGGAGCGCGAACAGTTCTTGAACAACCAGGCACGTATTGTAGCCAAGGTAAATGCCCCGGCAGGTGCTGATATAGCCCAGATTGTACGGAAGACACGCGGTGGTTTGAGAAGAGTTTATACTGAGATTGAAAAACTTAAAATGACAGCGGAATAATGAAGCGTGCGTACAGTCCGAAGGAAATAGCCGCCAAGAAATGGGTTACTCTGCCGTGGAATGAGAAATGGAGCAAACCTTTCGGGTTCCCGGCAGAGAACGCTTCGTGGTTCATCAGCGGTGCCAGTGCCAGCGGGAAGAGCAGTTTTGTAATGCAGCTTGGAAAGGAACTGTGTAACTATGGGACGGTGCTGTACATGAGTTACGAAGAGAAAATCAACCAAAGTTTCCAACGGCGTATGGAGTATTTGAAGATGAATGAGGTGCAGGGTAAGTTTCGCGTGGTGACAGAAGGCAGTCTGGAGGAAGTGATTGCCCGGCTGAAAAAGCCGAAAAGCCCGAAGTTCATCATCATTGATTCCTTTCAGGTGGCCGGGTGGGACTATCCGCAGGCTGTGGAACTGATGGAAACCTTTCCGAAGAAATGTTTCATCTGGATCAGCCAGGAAAAGAAGAGCCAGCCAATGGGTGGCGGTGCTGTAAGATTGAAATATATCTGTGATATGAAGATTCGAGTGGTCGGTTATAAAGCTTATTGTCAAGGCCGCGCCATTGGAGACCCGGGAAGCTATTATGTGGTATGGGAGGACGGAATCATTCAAACAAGTAATAATTTACCAAAGTGATTATGGATAATAACGAAAAGGCTTTTGAAAGCTACACCGGAACGGAAGTGTTCCAGATTCTGCTGGACGGAAGTTCCAGCAGGGCAGTGTTGGATGACTGGCTGGAGCGAAACATCCAAAGTGACCTGAAAGTGAGAAGAGCGAAAACGCCCGGTCATGTCGTAATAGAAACGGGTGATGTCTTGTTTGCACGTAATGTGCTGATATGGAATCCAAGTTGTAAAGTCAACATCAAAAAGAAGTGATATGGAAAAAGACAAAGTTTACATCAGTGGGGCAATAGCCCACTACAATATCGATGAGCGCAAAGGTGCGTTCCTCGATGCTGAAAACAGATTGCGTGCTATGGGGTTCAATCCGGTGAATCCATTTAAAAACGGACTTCCGGATGAAGCACACTGGAGAGAGCACATGCGGGCGGATATACGCCTGTTGCTGGATTGTGAGTATATCTATATGCTGAAGGATTGGGAACTGAGCAAAGGTGCTAAACTGGAGCTTGATGTGGCCAGTTCGTGTGGCATTAAAGTATTGTTTGAGTAAAAATGGTCGATATGGGAAAAATAAAAATGGAAACCGGTGTTGTGGTGATGACGTTGACTGCTACGGTATATAGAGGAAATATTCGTGAAATCCAATCTTCACGCATAGGATTTTGCGGGGAGTACAACAAGGAAATACTTTCTAAAATGGGTGCTGAATTCAAAAAGATATTTGCTGGGCAAATTGAGGCTGAATACAAAGCTAAATCAGTGAAGACGGATAAGATAATTTATCGTGTCAGTACCAAATCAACTGAATGTGAAATGATTCTTAATGGCAAATGATATGGCACAGGAAGTAACCAATTTCGCCCGGTTCTATGCATTGTTCAACAAGCTGCCCTGTACAGGAGACCGGGAAGAATTCAAGAAAAGCATTGTGCTGCAGTACACGTGGAACCGGACGGACAGTCTGAAGGAAATGACAGCCAAGGAGTATGAAGCCTGCTGTACGGCTCTGGAGAAGCTGAGCGGACAAGACGAATGGCGACAGAAGCTGCGTGAGGAGCTGCGGCGGAAACGGAGTCTCTGTCTGAACCTGATGCAGAAGCTGGGCATAGATACATCCGACTGGGCACGAATCAATGACTTCTGCAGTAATCCCCGAATAGTCGGCAAGGCGTTCAGACAGATTACGGTGGACGAACTGGATGAACTGGCGGTAAAGCTTCGGTCCATACAACGGAAAGGCGGCTTGAAGCCCAAGAAAGAAAAGCAAACGATTAACCCCGTGAGCATGGTATCACTCATTCAGATTGACCCTGATGCTCCGGCAAACTGATAGGATATGGAAAATAGAAACACAAAGATTTTAGAGAATCTGAAAAAGGAAATCAACCTGCTTGCCTCTGATATGGAGAAGCAAGATGCAGCCGAGTTTTATAGCGAACTGGCTGACTGGGCATACGCCAACGGAGAGGCTATGCTGATGGAAGATGAACCTGAAATGCAGGATTATGAAAACCAATAACCCCAAAAAACAAGAATCATGGAAGAAATGAAACAAACGACCGTGGTAATGACGGCAGAGGAAAAGGCGGAATTTGAAGCCTTCCAGAGAGAAAAAGCAAAGAAAGCGGCAGAGGAAAAAGCCAAGAATGACCGCGAAATGTACAAACAGATGGTGGATGAGGAGATAGCCAACTCCATTCCGGTACTGCTGGGCATCAGTGAGCAGATCAAGGCAAGCAAGCAGACTGTGATGGACAACTTCAAAACCATTCTGGAAATGAAGGCAGACCTTTTCAAAACCAAGGTGAAGGATGACCAGCGCAGCCATACCTTTACTAACAGTGAAGGCGACAAACGAATCACGCTGGGTGTGTATGTGACCGACGGTTACCGTGACACGGTGGAAGACGGTATAGCCATTGTGAAGGAATATATCGAAGGCTTGGCCAAAGATGAAAAAACCAAGGCACTGGTGAGCATGGTGCTTCGTTTGTTGGCCCGTGATGCCAAGGGTACGCTGAAGGCTTCACGCATTGTGCAGCTTCGCAAAGTGGCCATGGAAACCGGAGATGAACGTTTCATTGAAGGTGTACGCATCATTGAGGAAGCCTACCAGCCGGAAGTGAGCAAACAGTTCATCCGTGCTGAAATCAAGAACGAAAACGGAATGTGGAAACCTATCCCTCTGGGAATGACAGAATCATAAATTATAGAACTATGATACAAGAAGTGGAGAAATCTCCGAAAGTAGCCCTGTGCCGTGCTTGTCACGGTACAGGTAAAGTGAAGAAAGTTGTAGAATATCCCTCTCGGATCTTTGGAAAGAAGCGAAGCGAAACCGTTGAGGAAGTCTGCAGACAGTGCGAAGGAAGTGGCCGGGTAACGGTAAGCGCAAAAATGACGCTTGACATCCGTCCCTATAAACCTAAAGTAAAACCATCTATGAACGATTAAACCTATATGGGAAAGCGGCACGGAGTTAGTTATCAGAAGCGTGTAGCAGAAGTAAACAGGATATATGACCATTATGCCAGTCACGGTGTACCGAACCGTGAAATATGGCGGCGGTACATATATCCTGTGTATGCTATTAGTGAGCGTACATTCTACAATATGCTTAAAGCGTCCGCAGACCCTAAAAACGATTTGCCGGACGATACGGTACAATTGAAATTTAACTTTGATTGGGAATGAACGAAGACGTTAAAAAAGTAGTGGCCCGGATACTGAAAGACATTCAGGTGGAAATGAGCGATGAGTTTGACAAGAACTTTGAGCGGCAGGCTTTTTTCAGTGAAAAATGGCAGCGGCGGAAAAGCCCCATCCGGGATGAAGGCAGAGCCATACTGACAGATACCGGGGCGCTTCGGAAAAGTATTGGGAGCCGGACGACGGAAAACAGCATCACTTTCTTTACCTCTCTGCCCTATGCGGCCATTCATAATGATGGTGGTGAAATAGTGGTGACGGGGCGAATGAAGCGTTTCTTCTGGCATAAGTATTATGAGGCCACCGGGGCGTTCGGGAGAAGGAAGGACGGAAAGCTGCGGAAAGACAAACGAAATGCCCGGCTTGATACAGAAGCCGATTTTTGGATGTTCATGGCTTTAAAGAAAGAAGGAAGCACCATCAAGATACCCCGCCGCCGTTTCCTCGGCACATCGCCTGAAGTGGAAAAAGCCGTCCGTGAGATTGTAGAAGAGAACCTAACAGAGTATTTCACCATTGAATATAATATCATAAGAAAATGAGAAAAGAACTTTATCGGCTGCTTTGCAGCGAACTGAAGGCCATTGACCTTATCAAGCACATAGACTTGTGGAACCACAATGTGGAGTTCATCGAGCAGGAAGAGAACTGGGAGCGTCCGGCTGTCTTTGTGGAATTCTGCCCTATACAGTGGAATGCGATTGTTCCCGGTGTGGAATACCGGGCAGAACCTTTAATCAAGCTGCACATCGTGACAGACTGGGAAGGTTCGAGTGCTGATGGAAGCGAGCTGCAGGAAGATGCGCTGAAGGTGTTTGACCTGCCCGGGCTGATTCATGCACGGCTTGCCGGCTTGAGTGGGGAAACCTTTCTGGAGCTGGACCTGGTGGAGAGTGATACCAATCACAACCATGAGGATATTGTGGAAAGTATTGAGGTGTACCAGTGTGTGGCTATCAAGCGGATGCAATAGCCGTCTTTATTAGAAAGGGAAAGCCGTGGACGTATAAATTACCGTCTGCGGCTTTTTTGTTCAATACAGGCAAAGTAAACGACATCAGGCGGCTTTTTTCTTGTAAAGCATCATATCCGTGTAAGAAGAGCTGTAATTCATGTGAGCATTGAATTCCACCTTTGTGCAGTTTTCAAAAGGATTACCCAAATCCCTGTTTCTACCTATCCATTCACACAACTCCAGAATTGAAGATTTGTTGGAAGTGAAATATACGTATGAATGCCCCTTCAGTACATTCAGCACATCCAGGTAGTCGGCCATATTCCAGTACATGTTATAGGTTCCTACGTCAGTGGACAGATAGGGCGGATCAACAAGAAATACTACCCCAGGAATATCTTTATACCGGTTGAACACTTCTTTGTAATCGCAAGATACGATTTCCAACCCTTCAAGATAGTCCGCACATTCCGGGTAGCCGGTCTTACGTATATTGTTGTACAGAGCTTCCTTCCGCATATCCTGAACAGACAGTTTGTATTTCATGGAAAACAAGATAGAGGAGGAGAGGGTAATGAAATCCACATATCCGGTGGTATTCTCTTCCTGCTCGATGCGGCTTAATATTCGTTCACGCAGTTCCCCTTTAATGATTTTATGACGTGGTACGGAATTCCCTACCATTTCGCGAATGTCAGCAAGCAACTGATTTGTCTGCGGAATATGCTTCATGCGGAAGCGGTAGTTATCGAAGTCATTATAGATAACAGTAGAGTGGGGTTTGAGGGATTTGGCAATGTGAGATAATAGTCCAGAGCCACCGAACAGGTCAACAAACAATGTTCCATCCGGATATTGCTCCAGCACTTTCATGAACTCCTTGGCGAACATGCGCTTTTGCCCGACAAATGGGAGAGGGGCTGACAGATACATCTTTCTCATACGTTCAATTCAAATTTTACATTTTCATTGCCGGCAAGCAGCTGTTCTGTTTTGTCGATGTTGTTTTCGTAAATATGCACGTTCCCCAGATTCAGGGTGATGGATTTTAGCGGCAACTCAATCTGCCTTGATATTAAGTACAAATGATAAATATCTGCCGGCAGTCCTAAATTTGCATCACTGCTTCGCTGATAGGCAGTCATGACCAGTTCTCCTTGCTCTATCTGGAACTGAACAAGACTAAGGCATGGAGCCTGGTTACTTTCTGTTCCTGTAGATCCGAGAAACAATATATAGTTTTTGCTGTTCCTTTTTTCCCTGTTTATGCGTTCGATGAGTGGCGGCAGTTTTTCAAAATAGGTTGGGTAGCTGTTCACAAGGATTGAGCCGCAGTAGTCCCACCAGTTGATGCCGACCTCTCTGTATCTTTCCACGTTGCGCTCGCCTCTCATAAACAGTTGTAGCTCGTTTTTTAACTTCTTCCGCGCTATGGTATGCCCTTCGAATATATCCAGAAGGTCGGCAGGGAGCAGCGTCAGCTGTTCATTCAGCAGGTAGCGGATATTCCCTTTCTTATTGCTTTGCATCTTTCCGGATGAAAGCACCTTGCCTAAGATTTGATAATATTTGTTCATGATATGAATGTTGTTTATTGCGATACAAAGGTAGGGTAGGGGAGTTTGCCTTTAATCTTGGGAAGTCCTGATTACACTGCACACAAATTGCAGTCGGTTTTAAAACGCCTGATCAGGTCATATACCTTTCGTTCACTGATGCCATATCGTAGGGAAAGCGTTGCTACGATATAAGACACTTTTTCACCATTGGTATGCAACTTGTTATATTCATTATATAGTTCTATATATTGCACATCATCGGGTCGTATGCCCATGTAATGGCATGTTTTTAAAAGCTCCCTGTTCAATTTTAGTATCTCAATTACTTTCATATCCAGTTAAATTTTGTACATTTGCACTGTCTCACTTATTTATGCGCTTTATGCGTACATCTTAAAAAAAACGCAGAACCGCGAGCGAGGGTATTTGCCCCCGGTCGCGCGGTTCTGCGTTTTTGGTGTTAATAAGTAAGTGAGACGACTAATTAACAGGCCGGGGGCTTTTTTTATCCCTCCCCCGTGGGATTGTCAATCATTCAATCCGGTATAATTCCAAATTGAACTTATCCTTCTTCTTCCAGCCTTCAGCCAGAGCCTTTTGGATATACCTTACCGCTTTCGTATAGAAGTCCTTCAATTCATCCAAATTATCAAAGGTATGGTATTCGGGTTGCTCATCCGAACCGAATTTGAATGTAACTGGAAGGGTCTCTCCGCCCGTCTGAACAGCCAAGTCGTATGCTGCCTTATAGTTGTACTGGTTTTCTGTAGAAAGCCATACAGGGGCATCCTTATACACGAATCCGGACAGGATAGCTGCATCAGTCTGGCTGTTATACCAGGACATAACCAATGTGCGGATTTCTTCATCAGTGGGCTTATGGCTGAACTCCTCTTCCATGTAGGAGGCAGAGCCGTTCTCTTTCTCCTGCACATCCCAGCGGATGCGCCATTTGTCTTTAACCGGGTTCGTGCATTCCATCAGCGACACACCGGCACTTCCTTCAACTCTTCTCATGTAAACACGTATTTGGTTCTACCTTTGCCGAAGGTCTCTGTCTTGATGGTCGTTTCAAACGGAAAGCCATCCGGCATTTCTTTCACTTGTGCGAGAATATTCTTCATTTCCTCGCTGTTGGTGAAGAATTTCTTTGCCTCGCCGTTCACTTCGATGGCCACAATACAGCGGTCTTCTCCCTGCTCGGTCTTGATACCGGTCTCAAAATCCTTCACTACAATCGGTAAGTTTACCAGTTCCCGGATGCTTACCACCACGCCGGGAAATCGCTTCTTGCCGTCCTCCGGTTTGTAAGCGACATTCAAGTCTTTAAAACTTCTCATTTCTTTGCCTGTTAATTTTTTAAACAACTTATTACAGTCGGCGTGTTTCGTCATGCCGTAGAAACTGGCAATCAATTCCCGCCGTCTTTTTCTCGATTTTACCTCGTGCATCTTCCGGGCAAACTTCTGCTTGATACGTTTCCGCAATCTCACATAGTCAGGACGAATAACATAGCCAAGGAAATCAATGCCTTCTTCTACAGGGAATACCCGTTCATTCGGCTTAATTTCCAAGTCTATTTTCTCCATTTGCCCGTGAATAACATCACGAATCTTCCACAATTCCGCTTTCGTTTTACCGAGTACCAGTCCGTCATCGCAATAGCGGTAGTAATAACGAACCCCATACCTATCCTTCAGATAGTGGTCTAAAAATACAGACAGAAGCAGGTTGCCTGCTCCTTGTGAACTGCGCAGTCCAAAGCTGATACCTTCCGGCAGCAGTGTCACGAACCGCTCCAGCAGCACCAACAGCCTTTCATCCTTGAATACCCTGCGGAAACACCACATCACAAAATCCTGCCGCACATTGTCGTAGAACCTGCGGATGTCAAACTTGTAGGCATACAGCGTGCACTCCGGGTCTTTTTGCAAATCGGTACGTATGCAGTGCATCAGATCATGAGTGCCACGTCGTTTAATGCTGGCCCCGGTAGTCCGGATATAGCGTTTCTGTAGGTGACGGTCCACCACGTTCATTACGGCATATACTGCGATGCGGTCATACATGGATAAAATCTGCAGGATGCGACTTTTGCCATACTCTTTGATTTCCGTCTCATGGTATCCACCAAGTTGAAACGAACCATTTTCAATGGCAGCAGTAAGTTCGGATATAACCTTCTCCCTACGGGCAAGCAGTTTTTCCCCTTGAGTGGACTCTTTACGATCGGTTCCACGCAGTACGGCATCGAATGCCTCCGACATATTGGAGTATTCGATGATTTCCTCTATGATGTATCCTTCCCTGCGCATACGGTTCTGCTGTTGGTTTGTAAATACGGAAGATAAGGGCCTTCCTTTCCCCGGGCCTGACTTCTTCGAACTGATAACAGCCTACCAAACTCCACCCGACGCGTGATTTTTCAGCTTTCCACCCTAATGGGTGCTGTTGCTGTGGCTTGCTTCCCTCGGCACTGCATTGGGGACACGTCCCCGGTGCTGTACGCCGATTAATTAGATTTCCAGACGCGAGCCGACATTCGCATTCGTGTTCGAAGCATCGTTATTCGCATTCGCATTCGACACACCGCCATTCGCGTTCGCATTGTTGTACCCGCGATAGACCACACGGACTATCGGGAAGCTCCGCCGGGTACAAAGTTACTGATTTAACAGGCAAAATGAACTAAAGCATTACACTATCCACCAAAATAGGGCCGACAATATGCCGCCGATGACGGTAAGAGACCAGTCTATCCAGTCCCAAAGTCCTCCTTTCAGTTTGTCTTTGAGTTCCAGACAGGAGGCAGCGATAATGGATGCATACAGAGCCGTCCACGGATTGAGGGCGGCAAATCCTACAAGAAGGCCGCCAATAAGGTGCTTATAGCGGTTGCTTTGTTTGAGAAATTCGATAATTTTGTTCATAATGAGTTGTTTTTGAAAATTGTTTTGTATATTTGCAGTGAGGAATAGCATTAGAAGTCCAGTGCCGGATTGTAGTTCCGGAAGATTGCTTCTTTTGCTATTCTTTTTTTATCTTGTTGTAAAGTTCCGGACTATCCGATATACTATGCAGCACATATTCTCCCCAATCATATTCACGGACAATCAGCAAATTTTTTTCTCCACTCACTTCCACTTCAAAAATGTGTGACTGTACGACACGTTTGATACCTTTATGGTTATCTGTTGTGCCAAGGTATGCTGCATTTGAAAACACATTGTTTATGTCCAGCAGCATTTGATTTTTGGCTTTGAAATGTTTGTGCGGTTGATTAGTCCATTCTCTAATAGAGGTACCTGTAATATTCACATCATGATGAAAATGTGTATTACGGATAATAGTTCCTTGTAATGGCTTGGCTGCTGCACGTGTTTGTTTTGCATCGGTTTTTGCTAATTCCCGAACCAGTTTACATGCAGCGCACAATTCATTTTCCGGAACGAAGACCAGTTCCATCTTTCCGTTGCTCATATCGCAATCCTTACACCGTTTGATGGTGTATGGGTTATAGTCGGGCATCGTCTTTTGTTCCATGCCTGCATTGAACCGGAACATACCTTTCTTGTCAAGTTCCAAAGCTGACTCTCCTCTTGCCATAGCCTCTTCATGATCCGTAGTCGGATACTTGGATTTGCGTACCTGGACTACGGAACAGCGGCAGCCCCATCCGTTAGGCGGATAGAATTCTTCCCAGAACGGGTCTGAAGCCGGGAGTGTAATGCCGGCCATCTCCGCATGGGTGGGACGTACCTTTGCATCCCCGGCCGTGCGGTACTGCAGATAATAGCGGTCGCCGTCCTGCATGAACCGTTCCCATTTGGCCGCCATTTCAGCTGAAGCCTGTACGAAGTTAAATTCAGCCCGTAGATAGTTTGAATTGTATGTTTCGTCGATCTTCCGGACATCATTCAAAAAGCGTTCGAACGTCTTTCTATTGCCGTTCTCATCCAACAAGGAGGGAAAGGCTTCATTCAGTTCATGAAAGGTCTTCAGCCCGGAGAATACATAGTTGGAGCGCTCCAGCCGTTTGCGCATAGCCTCGGACATTTCCACCTGCCGGAATGATCCGTTCAGGACAGAAGAATGAGTCTCTATAAAATCCTGCGCTTCTTCGGATGCCAGAATACCTATTTCAAGGCTTGCCCCTTCCTGCCGGAACAGTACCTTCATCATGCGGTCGAACTTTTCACGTACCAGGTCAACCGGTGTGCATATATCTTTTCCGGATGCATACTGCAGCAAGGTTTTTGCAATTCCTTCATTCTGCTCCGGATTATGCAGATTGGAATATGACAGCAGTTCATTGGAGAATGTTTTCCCCCTGAGTGTTGCGCTGATCAGCTCGGCTTCAAACTCGGCCCGGTTCTCCAGGGCATATCTGGACAGTTCCTTTTCGATAAGTTCCCTGTTCACCTTTTCCATGTTCCACTGGTGCTCTACCATGCTGTAAGCTTTGGGCTCCAGCAGCGCATCGATGTGGTGACCGAGTTCATGAAGGAATGTGTTATCCTGTGCACCTGAGCGGTACTGCATTTTCTTTTCCTTGTACGATTTGTAGTCTCGTTCACGGAGTTCGTTGAAATACAGAATACCGTCATCACCCTCGAACATGGGTGCCCGGTATTCTGCTCCGGAAGTTTTTCCTCCTTTCTTTTTAAGCAGTCTGGGAAGCTTGATGCCATGTTCCAGGATAATACGGGCTGCATCTTCCGCATCTTTTCTGGCTTCTTTGTTCTTGATTATTGAAGCCCATTCCTTGGCCATTTTTTCGATGTCCTCCGTTTTTCCCGCCTGCAGGATGGGCTTCCTGTTTTCCAACAATCGGGAATATCGCTGGTGCAGCCCCGAATAATCATCGGGGCTCAGTCGAAAAAACGGGACAGCGTTTCAGCCGGTTTGCCGTCTTTCTTTTTTTTCGGATCTGTCGGGTCCGGCTCTTCCTTCTGCTCCTTCTCCTCGCACGGAATGCCGTATTTTTCCTCAAAGTACTGAGGCTTCACCTTGTAGTGCTGCAGTACCATTTCTTCGTAGGCTTTCTGCTGTTCGGGCGTGTAGTCAATGGAGTAGTCCCAATCAAAGCGCAGCCCTTTGACAGGGAACCCGTGGCGCACCATTCGCGGAATGAGCTGGTTGTTCACTATATCCCGAAGCATATCACAGTCGCTTTCCACGAGGTTCTGGAACACTTCAAGGTGCGTTTCAGACTGTGAGAGGCTGCTTCCGTCCTCGATGGTCATCGTCTGCCCGATGATAAGCTTAGACAGTTCGGAGTTGGCCCGATCGATGCGCTTGTCATAGACATTGAATGCATCTCCCTTGCCGCTTTCCACAAATTCGATTTCGGTTTCCATTCCTGCCACCATGGAGAGGGCGGTTCCGGCTTCACGCAGCATTTGGTCGAGACGGTCAATCTCTTTCTGATCGCGCGAAGTGGTGCGTGCTATACGCATGGGCATTCCGAATATTTCCCCGAAGGTGTCCCAAAAGGCCAGCATGTTCTTTTTGGGGATAGTCTGTGAAGCTGCCTTGAGATACAGCCCGAGGTCGTCGGGCCTGCCTGCCTCAATGAGCCAGTCGGAAAAAGGAGGCTGGCGGTAATCTATACCGGTAGTCCAGTCCTGCCCGAGGTCGGTTATGACACGTCCGTACTCAGGAATGACATGTTTGCGCGGAATAAGCTTAACATCCGAATAACAGATGCAGCCGTCGCCGTCAGTGCAAAGATCGCCCAATTCGATGAGCGAATGTCCCCAGTAGATTGAATCAAGTGCATAGCGCATGAGCTGCTTGAACCAGGACTGGTCAAAGAAGTGAACCGCTTCTTCGTTCTCATCCCCTTTCATATCCACGATTTTGAAAGAACGCGCCATGACAAAACCTCTGCGCTGCTCCACACACCCGGAGAGGTGAAGGTCTATTTCCGCGTCCCGGTAGATGTCGTACAGGCGCTGGCGGCTGGGGCTGTCCACATTGATGGCATACTGCCAGGCATCGCGCCAGTTCTTGATGTCCTTCCGGGTGAGTGCATCAGTGGTGCGTTGCAGGTCGATGACCATTTTCTGCACCCGCTTGATGTCTTTCCCCTTGGCCAGATTAAAATTGCCGTATGGCGTTTGCAGTACGTTTTTCGGTTTATTGGAAAACATACCGCTGAAAAAGTCTTTAATATCCATAGTCCTACCAGTTATGATGAAGCTGCTTCTGACAGCTGTAAACAAATGAATTTCCGGACGGAAGCCCATCTTCTCCGACAGCCAAAGGCAAATCAGGGACAATTTTTCCGGCCTGTATCCCCTCGAGCATTTTTATTGCACGCTCGTAGCGTTCCTTGCGCACCTCGCTTCCCATTTTCTGCGGAACTGACGCGCTCATGTGATAGAGTGCGATGTCGCAGGCGTACGTTACGATGAGCTTGTTACGCTGTTCATCCTGTGCAGAGAAAATGGCCGTACAGTCGTATTTCGAACGCAGATAGCCGGATATTTCCTCCAAAGCCACCGTTTCCGCATCGGCACGGTTTTTGGGGCTTACCTGAGAGATGACCTTCAATGCGTTGTCGCCGATGACAACTTTGTAATCTTCTTCTGTAATGAACATGACTTTACTTTTATTTAGTGATGAACAATGCCATTTTTTCTATATCCCGGATAGTGGTTCCCTTGCGGAAACGGTGGTGGTGAATCAGTTCGCAGATATTCCTTTTGGGGACAACTTTCAGTTTGCCGCCCATATACAGGACATAGTACTTTCTTCCGTAAAGCTTGGCATACTTGCAAGCACGGGCAACGGCACGTTTATAGCGCCATGCAAAAATCATTCTTTTAATCAGCTGTATCATGTTACCATATATTTTTGGCGGTCGGCCTTTTACCGAACACCGGTTGAAAACTCTCCTGCCTTGAATTGCGCTGCAGCATCCAGATGGCTCCCTCGTCGGCATCCGGTGCATCATCGTGAATACGGCTGCCACGCTCCAGTGCCAAGGTCTGTTCGATTCCGGTCTGCATATCCGGCGATTCTTTCAACTTCTCATTGTAGAATACGAAACCGCGTTCCCATAATGGTGACACCGCTTCGATGCGCTGGAGCTTGTCCGGTTTCTTTCGTTTGTCCGGCATGATGGGCAGTTGGTATCCACGCAGATTCCCTTCTGCCTCAAACTCATCCAGAATGACATCCTGCATGAAGTTCGCTTCCATAAAGAACTGGACGGCTGCCGTATCACGTGTACGCTCGTAGAGGTCGTAAAGCCACCGTACCATTCCGGAAACGGTATCCTGCCGGACGTAACAGTCTATAAGGTGCAGTTCCTTCCCAATCTTGCCCCAAAGGCGGCAAGCCTTGTAGTCGTTGGAAGTGGTCGATTTGAAAGAGGGGTCGGTATAGCAGACCAGCATTTCATACTTGGGCAGTCTGGGCAGTTTCTTGTAACGAATCCAGTCTGCCCGGAAGATAGTGCCGTCCACGATGGGGTTGTGCATCATCTCCTTTTCCCATGCCCGGTAGCCTACAAAATCCCTGTATTCCTGCGCCTCTTCTTTCGTCCATTTTTCGCGCCATACCGGTTCTCCGTTCTTGTCTATTGCCTTGATGACAGATACATGCACCCCTTTTGTCTTGGTGAGATTGGCCAGCACCGAGTTTTTAGAAATGAGGTTCCCGACCATGATAAAGCGTCCCCGGCCCACATCCAGTGCACCAAAAAGGGCTTCTTTTACCCAGTCTGTAATGTCATGCACCCGTTTCTCATTGCGGCACAGTTCGTCGTCATCCAAGTCATCGATGACGATGTAGTCCGGACGTGCTTCCCGGTCGCGCAGACCACGCGGAGACTGTCCGCGTCCGCAAGCCAGGAATTTCACCCCGTTGGCCGCCTTGAACTCCCCATCCTGCCAGGAGGTATTCCCCTGTTGCTTGCCGAAGTCGGCAATGATGCGCTGGTTATGCTCCAGTTCTGCCTGAATATCTCCCAGTAGGCGCGTGGCTGAGTCCTCACTTTTGCCGACCACCACCATGAAGTTGATGAGCCGTTTGGGCTGGAACATCAGCCACAGCGGAACAAAAATGTCCATGTGTGTGGACTTGGCATGGCCACGCGGCCACATGAACACCGCCTTCAGGTTGGGTGTGCCTTTTACTTTAGCCGCTGCCGCATTGTGGAACGGTGCATTGTGGATGGTGCGTATGACTTCTCCGGTGGTTTTGTCACGCAAGGTGAGGAAGTGGGGAAAGTAATATTCACAGAACGCAGCATAGTTACCTTGTAGGCGCAGAATACGCCTGTCCTTTTGTGCCGGTGTCTCGCCCGCGAGCAAAGCCGTATCCGTGATGGACTGCACTCTTTTACAGTGTTCCTTCCACTGTTCGTATGCCTGTTTCTTTTCCGCTGCTGTTGCCATAGCCGTTTTATTTTATGCCCATCTGTTCGGTGATATACAGATCCTGGTACTTATTGATTGCCCTGACCAGTTCCGGAGTCACTTCCGGGTCGATGGTTGAACGGTATTCAATCCATTTGGAGAATGCCATGAACACTTCAATGACATCCACTACGTTGGCCTTCTTGTCTAACTTTTCAATCACTGCCGAAAGTTTGGCCAGTTTGTCCCCGAGACCGGCTACAAGTGCAGGGTCGTTTGATTCGTTGACTTGAGTAATGAGTGTATCAATGGTGAGCAGGAGTTTGTTCACCAGTTCCGGCCGGGTGACGTTCTTTGCCGCCCTTGCCTCTTTCCATCCGTCAGCCGTGCACCATTTTGAGATGGTGACGCGTGACACGTCCACTTTCTCCGCAATTTCAGTCTGTTCCATGCCGGAAAGGAACAGTGAGCGTGCAAGAGATTTTTTCTTTTCGATTTCTGCCTTTGTCATATAATAAAGAATATAGGGTTAAAGGCAGGCTTCGGAGTCCCTTGCACCTGCCCGATTTATTCGCAAAGTTGTCCGCTTATCAGCTTGCAGCCAAAATAATGTGCAACGGTTTCATAGAAGTGTGCAACCATTGCACACTTTTTTGGCTTCCCGGTAAGTGCTCTGTAATATTGCAGCGCCAATGCATAAAGGCGTGGCATGAGAAAATGAGTAAACGTGTAAGAATTTCAAACGACAGCCTGAACAGCTACGGAAGCCGTGTGTTGACATCGGGCATGAGTGTGGAGCAGTATTGCCGAAACCCGGTACTGCTGTACATGCACCAACGCGGAAACGTGATTGGTTATGTGAAGGACCTTCGGGTAGAGGATGGTGAAGTAACCGGGGAACTGGTGTTTGACGAAGCGACCGACCTCAGTAAAAGATGCAAGAAACAGTTTGAATTCGGCAGCCTGAGAATGGTGAGTGCCGGAATAGACATTCTGGAACTGAGTGACCAGCCCGAACATTTGCTGCAGGGGCAGACCAGCCCGACAATAACCAAAAGCAAGCTGTATGAGGTATCACTGGTGGATGTAGGTTCCAATGATGATGCCATCGTACTGATGAAGGATGGAAAACAAATCACATTGGGAAAGGATGGTGATTGTCCTTTGCCACTAATCAATAACCAAAAAACAACAGAAGAAATGGAACTGAAACTTTTGGCCCTTCAATTGGGGCTGCCGGAAACGGCAACGGAGGCTGATGTTAATCAAGCCTTAAATGAACTGAAAGCAGCCAAGGCAGAGAATGATTCCCTGAAGCAAGAAAACGGGAAGCTGACTTTGGCCCGTATTACCGGTCTTGTGGAAAAGGCAGTGGTGGAAAAACGTTTGGGAGAAGACAAGAAGACACAGTTTATCGAACTTGGCAAGAAGGTCGGTGCCGATGAACTGAAGAATGTGCTTGATGCCATGCAGCCCCAGGTGAAGATTTCCACTGTATTGAGCTATCAGGGCGGCAAGCAGCAGGCACAGCCGTCCACCTATGCCAAACTGAGCGATGTCCCGAGTGATGCGCTGCTTGAAATGCGCGAGCATAACCCGGAGGAGTACAAGCGCCTGTACAAGGCTGAATACGGCATGACCTGTGAAATTTGAAAACCTTTAAAATGAAGAAAATGGGAAAAATTGTAATGCTTTTGACGGCACTTCTGTTCAATACGCTGACAGGTGTCGTGTGTGCTTCGGTATTGGGATTCTCTCCGGTGGCCGGAGCTGTGGGAATGAATGCGGTGGCAGCCTTTATGGGAATGGCCCCGCAAAGTACTTCAATACTCCGTGAAGGGGTTTATACGGAAATCTGGACAGGGGAACTTGTTAAGGTGCTCCGTGCCGGACTGGAAGGAACCTGGCTGTCAGGAATCCCCGACCAAAGCAGTATCGTGAATAACGATGTGATTCACCTGGTAGAAGTTGGTGTAGATCCGGATGTCTTGATAAACAATAAAACCTATCCGATTGACGTGCAGGCTTTGGAAGACAAGGATATTGCCATCAAGCTGGACAAATTCCAGACCAAGGCTACGCCGATTACAGACGATGAGCTTTATGCCATCAGCTATGACAAGACCGCCCGTGTGAAAGAGGGACATGCCAACAGTATCAATGATGCGAAGTTTACCAAGGCGGCCCATGCGCTTTGTGCGAACAAAAATACGGAAACTACTCCGGTGCTTAAGACTACCGGCGAGAAAGATCCGGCTACAAATCGTCTGCGCCTTACCGTGAATGACCTTGTGGAAATGAAGCGTGCCCTTGACAACCTGCGCGTACCGTCAGACGGCCGCAGACTGGTGCTTTGCCCCGACCATGTGAATGACCTGCTGCTGACCAGCCAGGCATTCCGTGAACAGTACAATATTGACCGCAACAGCGGCAAGGTAGGTAACCTTTACGGCTTTGAAATCTACGAGTACGGCAACAACCCGCTTTATACTACAGCCGGAGTGAAGAAGGCATTGGGTACAACGGCAGAAGCCGGTGAATTTCCGTGTTCGTTTGCCTTCTACAAACAGAGGGTTTTCAAGGCAACAGGTTCTACCAAGATGTATTATTCCGAGTCAAAGAATGACCCGTTGAACCAGCGTAACCTGATTAACTTCCGCCATTACTTCATCTGCATGCCCAAGAAAGAGGATGCCGGAGTGGTAATGATGAGCGGCTATCAAGCATGATGATTATGGCAAAGTTGAAATATCTGGTAATACACTGTACGGCAACCCCGGAGGGGCGTGAAGTATCATCGGCGGACATCCGCAAATGGCATACTTCTCCGGTTGCCCAAGGAGGAAGAGGATGGAAGCAGGTTGGCTATACCGACCTGTTCCACCTGAACGGAGGCGTGGAACG
This sequence comes from Bacteroides sp. NSJ-48, assembly GCF_014287405.1. Lineage (NCBI taxonomy): Bacteria > Pseudomonadati > Bacteroidota > Bacteroidia > Bacteroidales > Bacteroidaceae > Bacteroides > Bacteroides sp. NSJ-48. The sequence goes on from NZ_JACOOD010000027.1 coordinate 48,159, forward strand.
TCTGGTAGAAAACAATGAGGATGCACAGGTGGACCCTTGGGAAGTGACCAACGGAGCCAAGGGATATAACAGTGTAAGCCGTCACATCGTGTATGCCGGAGGCGTGGAAAAAGACGGTAAGACCCCGAAAGACACCCGCACCGGCTGCCAGAAAAAGGCACTGGAGAAGTATGTGAAGGATTTTCATCGGAAATTCCCTGATGTACGCATTGTAGGACACAACGAACTGGCAGCGAAAGCCTGTCCGAGCTTCGATGTGCAGGAATGGTTGAAAGAAATAGGTATTAATCAATAATAAAACCGGGTGGTATGGACTTGAGCGAATTTATGAACATTATCCTTGGCGGCGGCCTGGTTGGTACGGTGGCGACCATTGGCTCCTTGCGGGCTACTGTGAGAAAAGCGAAAGCGGAAGCGATGAAGGCCGAGGCCGGTGCAGAGGCCATGCGCATAGATAACGCCGAACATGCCACCCGCATTTTGATGGAAAATATTGTAAAACCTCTAAAAGATGAATTTTGTGAAACAAAGAAAGAACTGGCCCGCAATACGCGCGAGATGGCCCGTCTTAGAAAAGCTATTGATACAGCCGGAAACTGTCCTCATCGTGACGATTGCCCTGTGCTTGACAGGTTGCGCGAGTCACCGAAAGAGCATGAACCGGGAAGTCCAGACGGAAACGGCAAGCGCCGACAGCGTGAGCGGAAGTCGACGGGCGGGACTGGTGATGGCGGGGATACCGGCGAGTTCGGTGAAGCTGACTATACCGGCGGACAGCCTCCGTAAGCTTCCTGAAGGTGCCGTGTACCGTGGCAAGAGCGGACAGGCCAACCTGACCGTAGGCAGTGACGGCAAGGGAAACCTTGTGGCCGAAGCCTCGTGCGACAGTCTGCAGCAGCTGGTGCTGTGGTATGAAGAAGAGCTGACACGCATCCGGAGCGAGACCAGGAACGAAACTTCGAATGACGTTCAAATAGAAGAAAAACGCCCTCCGAACCGGATGCGGACGTTTATGACAGGTGTATTGGCCGGCTTATTGGCCGGTGTGTTATTAACCATCAAACTTTATAAACGATGAACAAGAATTTTATGTACGGTATCGGTGCCGTGAAATACAATGACTTCGTGATAGGCTATATTGAAAAAGGCTCGTTTGACCTGAACGGGCAGAAGGCCGAAGCCGCAAAGATTGAGGCGGAACAGGCACCGGGTGCCCCCGTGCTGATCATTCCGCAGAGCAATGGCAGCATCGCCCCCACATTCAACGTAATCCAGACGGACTACAAGAACCTGCATGCCATGCTGGGCGGTACGCTGCACTATGCGAAAGAAGACACCGAGAAGAAGAACCCAATAGGCTGGACCGCCCCACAAGCCGCCCTGCTGATGCAAGGTCCATTTGAACTGGAACTGGTGAGCGGACGGAGCATCCTGATACCAAACGGCACGCTGCTGAGCAACCTGGGCGGTAAGCTGACGCTTACGGAAACGGCCAAGATAGAATGTACGTTGGAGGTGGCTATGCCGGAGGACGGTTCGCAGCCCTACGGCGTGTTTGACTCGAAAACCTTGCCCGAAGAGTGGGGAGAGCACAAGCTGCCTGCAGCGGGAGCAGCGGCGGCTGCCTCGGTTCAAAGTGAGGAGGCTACAAGCAAGGAGGGATAGTGTATGGCTGACCGGCTGGAACAACTGATAGAAATGGAGTGTGCGGATGCGCTGCTGGACAGCGGCGTGTCCGTTCCTCTTAAAAGGTGGAAGCTCCCATGGCTGAAACGCCCGCTGGAGGTGCGTGTGACGATGAAGCGTCCGAGACTGCGCGGGCAGATTCTGCTGGCGAGGGAATACCTGAAGATGGGTGTTGAACCTGGCTGGCAGCCGAAGGGCAAGACCGAGGAACTGGCCTTTGTAGCGGAACATGGCAAGGCTGTGAGCCGACTGCTGGCCTATACGGTGTGTCGTGGCTATGTGTCGCGACATGTGGGTATCGGTGTGACGGCATGGGTGCTTCGGAACTTTGTGGAGTGGAAGTATCTGATGGCGCTGTTCCGAACGTTTGAACGGCTGATGGGCACGAAGGATTTTATGCGTATTATCAGCTCGGCGGCGCGGGCGAACCCGATGACCCCGAGACTGAGCCAAAGAAGGATGGGGAGTTAAGAACCCGGTATGAGGGTTCCCATAGCCCTTTCGGTTTCGTGTGGCAGATAGCATCGGCAACGGGCTGGAGTGTGGACTACATTCTGGACGGTGTGAACTACCAGACCTTGATACTGATGCTGAGCGACGCTCCGCGATATGTTCGGCAGAAGGGAGGCAGCGGTAAGTGTGACAGCCACCCGGAGCGCAGTGCCGAGGATGAGGCGAACGATATAGTAGGATTTTTTCAAAGCAAACTGGAATGAGTAAACCTGTAGAAGTTGAATTTTTAATGAAGGACAAACTCACGCCCGGCATGAACAAGGCCGAGCGTGAGGCGCTGGAACTGCGTAATACCGTCAGGCTGCTGGAGGCTGAACTGGAAAGGCTGCGCCTTGCTGGGGAGACGGCCGCCCCCAATCTGGACCAGAGTGCCAATATCGCGCAGATCCATGCACTGGAGAAGCAGCTTGAGGAATTGCGGAGCCAGTTGAAACTGCTGCAGGAGGAATCGGAATCCGTGCAGGTCACCCCTGCAGATATACCTAATGCACAGCGCCAGTTCAATGGTCTGCACAACAGTATCCAGCAGATGGCGCGTGAAATGCCTTCCTTGGCCATGGGGCCGCAGATGTTCTTCCTGGCCATATCCAACAACCTGCCGATTTTTACCGATGAGTTGGCCCGTGCCCGGAAAGAATACGATGAGCTGCAGAAGTCCGGCAAGAAAGGCACACCGGTATGGAAGCAGGTTCTGTCCTCACTCTTTTCCTGGCAGACGGCTATGACCACCGGCATCATGCTGCTGGTAATGTACGGTGATGAAATCTGGGATTGGACGAAAAACCTGTTCAGCGCCAAAAAAGGCGTGGATGAATTCAACATATCACTCAAGGAAATGACCGAGATAGAGAAGGACGGCCGTGCCCAGATGGTGCGTACCCGCTTCGAACTGAAATCGGTCATCGACGAGATAAAGAACTTCACCGGCAGCAAGGAACAGGAAAAGGCGAAGGTAGAGGAACTGAACCGCAAGTACGGGGAATCTTTCGGGTATTATAAAACACTTTCCGAATGGTATGATACCCTTAT
>NZ_JACOOD010000028.1:0-49193 GCF_014287405.1 Bacteroides sp. NSJ-48
TTTGGCCGTCAAACCTTGTTTTCGGGGGAATACCTAAAGATACAAAAAAGCCAACTAATTCGCAATAATTTGTGTATGAATTAGTTGGCTAATTTTGTAATATTTAATGAATGTCCCTATTTTAAGAGAAGAACTGTTAAAGTTTAACAATGTTTAGAGGGCATGTCTGTGAAGGCATAGCCCTTTTTTAGTAATGGAAGGAACTAATTGGAACACTGAAGAAAGATTTATCACGCATCCGGCACAGTTCCCGGTGCGCCTTTTCCTTATAGGTTTGCAGGTTTCTGATTTAGTTATGCAATCGGTTATTTTCTTCTTGTATACGTTGGAGTTCCTTTTTCTGTTCTTCTGGCTGGCTTTCTACCTTGCCTTCCGTTGGCGTAAGGTACTATATGCCGTCATTATGTATGAAAGTGAATCGTGCATTACGACACACCTTCATGTTTAAATCCGTAGGGTTAAAAAAGGTTAACAGTTAGCGAAAGCTCCATAAATTTAAATCTTGCATGGCTTCAACCTTTTTCTCAACATCATCCGGCAGAGCAGGAAAAAAGTCGATGCCAGTGATGCGTTCCACTTCATCCACGCTGTTGACATAGTTTTTTAACGGATGATTTCCTGATAAATTTTTAAAGATAAAGCCAATGGCCTTAGGATGCCCGTTGCGGGTACTGAGTATGACTTTGAAGAAAGCTTCAGGCACGGTAACTTTGTGTTTCCTGCCTATGGTACGGTGTTTTTGCCGGTAAAGGACAGGACCGCATACGATGTATAGCTTTCCTTCTTTTTTTGTCCACAGGCGGCAGGCATCTTCCAGTTCTTTCCAGTCGCCCCGGTTCAGATTGTGGTTTTGAGGGCAGATGTTGGTCATGTAGAAACTTTCCTGCATGGCTTTCCAGTGCCAGCGGTTGTCGCCGGCGGGGCACATGTGTCCGCGGTCCATGCCGGAGCGTTTATAGTCGTCGGTAGTCACAGCCTGGTTTTCGGGCAGGTCGGGGTCGGGCAGGAATTTGTCGGTACGGCTTTCCCGCTCTATCAGTTTTTCGGGTGTCAGTTCCCATGCCACCCAGTTGGGTATCTTGTGTTCGCGGTTGTACGAAGTGATATAGCCCTTGCGGTGCAATATCTGTTCGGGCACGTTTTTCAGGGGGGCGGGAAGCAGAGGGCTTCCGGTGATGGCGGGTGTTGCTTTTTGCGTTATCCTCTCTTTAATTACAGGAAGCTTGTCTTGCAGCGCATGGGCTATCGGTTCACGGCAGATGAGTGCCAGACATGCCAGCACTATCAGGTAAATCACTCCTTGAGATTGCTTCTTGCTGTTTTTTCTTTTTGCCATGACGATACGATTGTCTTTTCCTGTAATTAAAGAGAGGCGGTTTGCAATTGCCGGGTCATTCAACCAATTTGTGTGCCCGTTCCAGTGCCACGTTGATGTTGGGGCAGATATTCTCTTTGCCTAAAAGCGTGTAGAAATCCGCCTTTTCCAATACCTGATGCACCTTTGTGTTTACGCCGGAGAGCACGACGGTTATCTTTTCTTTCTGCGACATTTTACAAAGGCTTTCCAGGTTATGGATACCTGTGGAGTCGATGAAAGGAACCTTGCGCATACGGATGATGCGTACTTTGGGGCGGTCGCCGAGCTGTGCCATCACTTCCTCGAACTTCGTTGCAATGCCGAAGAAGTAAGGGCCGTTGATTTCGTACACCTCTACGCCTTTCGGGATGATAAGATGCTCTTCATTCGTTGTGATGTCCGTTTCGGCGTTCGGGTCTATTTCATCCTTGATAACCGAAATTTCGGTCGTCTCCATCACACGGCGCATGAAGAGCACGCAGGCGATGACCAGACCCACTTCGATGGCAACTGTCAGGTCGAAGATAACTGTCAGGAAGAAGGTTATCAGTAACACGGTAACGTCCGATTTCGGATTCTTCAACAATGCCTTGAACACGCGCCAGCCGCTCATATTATAGGACACAACCACCAGTACGCCTGCCAGGCAGCCCATCGGAATGTATTGCGCCAGCGGCATCAGCAGCAGAAGAATCAGGAGCAGCACCACCGCATGTACTATACCGGCCACGGGCGATTTGCCGCCGTTGTTGATATTCGCCATTGTGCGGGCAATGGCGCCCGTAGCGGGGATACCGCCGAAAAGGGGAGTAGCCATATTGGCAACGCCCTGAGCTATCAGTTCGGTATTGGAGTCGTGTTTGTCACCGATAACACCGTCGGCTACGGTGGCGGACAGCAAGGACTCTATCGCTCCCAGTACGGCAATCGTGATGGCAACGGGAAACAGGTTTTTAATCGCTTCCCAGTCCAGCGCGGGCATTACGGCATCGGGCAGTTCGGCTTTGATGCTGAAACGGTCGCCGATAGTGTCGATGCAGTCGATGCCGCCATACATCTTCATCAGGTACACGGCTACGGTCACTACGATAATGGCGATGAGCGAGCCTGGAATTTTCTTCGAAAATTTCGGAGTGATGGCAATGATAACGATGCTGGCGATGCTGACAACCGTATTCCACCAGTTGACGGTATCGAAATGACGGAAATAAACCAGCCATTTCCCGATGAAGTCTCCCGGAACTTTCTCTCCGCCGAAATTCAATCCGAATACATCCGCAATCTGGGTGGTGAAGATAGTAACGGCGATACCGCTTGTAAAGCCTACGATAATAGGATAGGGGATAAACTTAATGACTGCCCCCAGTTTGAATACTCCCAGAAGAATGAGGATGACACCCGCCATCAGTGTGGCGACAATCAGCCCGGCCTCTCCGTATTGCTGGATAATGCCGTAGATAATGACGATGAACGCACCGGTAGGGCCGCCGATCTGAACTTTACTTCCTCCTAACAGGGAGATGATAAAACCGGCGATGATTGCCGTGATAATACCTTTCTCGGGCGATACGCCTGATGCAATACCGAACGCAATGGCAAGCGGCAAGGCAACGATACCCACAATGATACCGGCCATCAGGTCTGCCATGAAGAGTTCTTTCGAGTAATTTTTTAAAGCCGTGTATAGCTTTGGCTTGAATTCGAACGCTTTCATTGTATTTTAGAAACTTTGTTTTTACCTGTGAGGGTGTGTCCATCCGATTTGTCGGTGCACCCTCTTTTTGAAAAGAGATTGCAAAATTAGGTAAAATAATGCAAATGACTATAAGAGCCTGTTTAAATTTTCTCCAAAAAGTATTTTTTCAGCTTCTTTTGAGTTCCTTTCCGGTCTGTTCTTCTCTTTTTATCCGCTACGTAGCCTGCTATATTCCTTATAAACCGGAAAACGGTCTGAGAAAGAGCCTTCGGAAGAATGATATTTAAGCAGGTGCCGCGTATTCCGCTCTTTTTGCCGATAACCTGTTTCGGGTATGGCAGATGATTGTTTTACGGATGCCCGAACATAAATATGCCGTTTTTTGTTATTACTATCGGATTACTTGTTATGGGTTGGACATTAAAAAACAGCCTCGTCGGATTTATGAAACGAAATAGACGCTGTCTGTTGAGTGATAGATAAATCCGATGAGGCAAAATGGGGATTATTAAAACTAAATTTGTATTTTTGTACTGTAAATAAAGCAAATACGAACAATCTATACGTAATTATATTAACTAATAAAAAAGAATTATGAGCAAGAGTATCAAAGGAACTCAGACAGAAAAGAACCTGCTGACTTCATTCGCCGGCGAGTCACAAGCAAGAATGCGCTACACTTATTTTGCAAGTGTGGCAAAGAAAGAGGGTTACGAGCAAATCTCCGCTATCTTTACCGAAACGGCCGATCAGGAGAAAGAACATGCAAAACGTATGTTTAAGTTTTTAGAAGGCGGTATGGTAGAAATCACCGCATCTTATCCCGCAGGAGTTATCGGCACTACATTGGAGAATTTGCAGGCTGCCGCTGCAGGCGAGCATGAAGAGTGGTCGTTGGACTATCCTCACTTTGCCGATGTGGCCGAGCAGGAAGGCTTCCCCGAAATAGCCGCCATGTACCGTAATATTTCCATTGCTGAAAAAGGACACGAAGAACGCTACCGTGCTTTTATCCAAAACATCGAAACCGCTTCTGTTTTCGCCAAGGAAGGCGAAGTGGTATGGCAGTGCCGTAACTGCGGTTTCATCTACACAGGCAAGGAAGCTCCTCAGGTGTGTCCGGCTTGTTTGCATCCGCAGGCTTACTTCGAGGTGAAGAAGGAAAACTATTGATAACCGGTACATCTGCCCGAATACCGGATTCAGGCGCGGATTATACGAAAGCATACGGCATATTTTGTCCGTTTCGTATAATCCGCGCCTTTTTCATATCTTCTCTGCAACTTGTATTCTGGTTCATTCGGCGACCGGTTTTCGGCCGCTTTTATTTATAATGTTATTTCTTTAGTACTACGGAAAGTGCTTCATAAGCTTTGGAAGCATCTTGAATCTGAAGCAGTTTTTCCCAATTGGCAGCCGGTTCTGTCTTATGATTATATCGTTTGAGGATATTCAATACAAGTTTGCCATTTTCTGTAACGGCTTTTGCAATGAAAGCACCACATTCGTTTTCTACTTTTACATTTAACTTCTCTACCCCTTCGGGAGCCGCTTTGTATCCTTCCGGAAGATTTACAGTGATATTCCATTGGAAAGTGCGAGGAGCGGACATATAAATGTCGGTGGAGCGTTTACGTTCCTTACCTTCAATCTGCGTCTGTTCACCTATGAGTCTGCCTGCGGAAAGCACGTAATTAGGTCCTGCTTTTCGGATATAGCCATCCATTGTATAACGAACGTTATAAATAAAGGCTGCGCTGTCCGGACGATTACCCAAACATTGCATCTGATAGCCGAGCAACTCTTTGGCATTTTCGCCGTGGTAGAAGTCTATTTCCCATTTATAATCTTCCTTTTCCTGTTCGCGGCCCTTTCGGAATGCTTCTCGAAGATCATCCGCGTATTTCTTGCCTACTTCTTCGGCAAACTCCTTATCAATGCTAAGCAGGCGCCGATAGGCTGCATCCACATCTTCCAGCTTAACCAATGCAGACTGCATGTATTCTTTTTGTGTTCCGGTGCGGTATTCGTTCCGGCTGACGGTGAGCAGCGTATTGTCGATGTCGGCCTGTATGGTAGTGATGTTTTGGTTATCATCGGCTGTACCTGCTGGCAGATTGAAATGTTCCCGCTCGGCCTTTGTCTTCAGCTTCTTGGCTTTCTTCTTATCCGGTTCCAGGATGGCTTGTCTGCCTTGATAACGGGCAGGAATTTCATGGGGAATAAGGTAGGCTGTAGGCGGGAGGTAGTATTTCTGACTTTCCGGAAGTGCAAGAAGCCAGGTGGTGTTGCGGTAATTCGTCAATTTGTCAAGCGGTTCTTTGTCTTCGTTGGTAACCATTCCAAACAGATTGGGAACATCCACCCAATCCAGCAATCCCTGAAAATAGATGATGAACAGCTCGTTGTTGCAATCACTTTTAATGTCCGATAACAATGCAAAACGATAGTAATTGTAGATGAAATCTGCTTTTTTTTCGTCTGTCCAGTCTTTTTTCTTTATTTGCTTTACGTTGCGGAGAAGCCGGATACCTTTCTTGGGGCTACTTAAACCGCCATATCCGCTATATTTTTGAGCTTGCTTTATAAATTCCCAGTCGTCTTCCTGTATGGCAGCCGCATCAGGATTGGGTTGTAGTCCTTTTTCTGTGGTGCTTTTTGGAATATAGGTGTATTTTTTCATCTTGCTATTGGTAATGTACATCAATGTCATTGGAGTTTGCTGCATAGGGTTATACCATAAGTCGGGTTCGGTTTGTTCTATATCCTTTACAGCCACATCAAGCAGGATGTTTCCGTTTTCGTCTTTGCTTTGTTTAAAGTCCGGTGCACCGTTCAGAGTACGGTACTGGGTAGTAAGTTTGTCATCTATCTCGCAATGTACTGTATAGGAAAGCATCGGGTGGCTTTGGCGAAACCGGAAGACGAATGGGTCGAGATTGTGGTTTTCCAATGAAGTGTAGTTGAAGAAGAAAATATCTATCTTATCACCGATTTCCAGTCCGGGTACGGCAAGTTTCTGAAGTTGTTCCTGGTCTTTCTTACCTTCGGTGGCTGTCATGTATTCGTCGGTGCTTACTTCGTTTACGGTACCGTCTGGTTTGATGATGCGTACGCCCAGTACTTGCTGGTAGTTTTCGTCGTACCGCCAGTCTTTTTTACGTATTTCCGCTTTATAATCAAATTCGGAGTACTCTTTCAAAGCGGCTTTATCGTTAATTTGCACAAGCATACGATATAAGTCGCGACAATTTACTTCACGGTCGATATAATGAAATCCTCCGAGGAAGGCGCCGACGTTGAAGCGGGTCTTTTTGGTGATTTCCAACCGGCTGTGTGCTGCCAGAATGACGGCTGACTCATCTTTATATTTATCGGGAACAGCCGTGTTGGTAAATTCGGGCAGTTTCAATGCCCAGACTTCTTTTCTCGTTTCCTCTGCAAAGAGTTTGTATTTCTCTTTGTCATCGGCATTGGCATTAGGGGTGGTTAATAAAAGTGCCAACACCCCCATCAGGAATAACATGTTCTGTTTCATTATTATTGTTTTTTGAGGATGATTTGTTCGTGGGATGCATCAGCCCATTTCCGCAAGTGTGTATTCCAGATTGTAATTTCGTTGCGGGGAATACGTTTTTCGGTTATCTCCATTATTTTCCGGAAAATGATTTTGTTTCTTTCTGTTTTGTAAGAGCAACAGAGTATACCTTGCGGCGTATGGATTGAGATGCCTTTGGGGCAATAAGAAAGTACGTAGCCTGCGGGTATTTCCAGTTCTGTGTGGCGTACGATGCGGCAACGGAGCGGGAGCTCGTAATCATGGATGCGTTTGGCGGTGTCTATCGGTTGGTCAAACAGGTCATTGTGAAGGTCCAGCTCTATGTAAAACTCATTATCGGCTATTTGTACAGCACTGCTGTTTATTACTTCTCCGGTCAGAGCAGCCCATTCCTGTTGAGGTTCCTGCTGTATCCAACTGACCGAATTAATCTGATAATTGTGATTATCTCCGGTCAGGATACGGGGAAGATACTCTTTCCGACCGCTTTTATCGTTTTCATGGTAGGCTGTGAGGAAAAATTCTTTCATGTCTCCACTCCAGCTACGGGTTACATTGCCCTGCAATACTTTGTTCGTTTGCTTGTCGGATAGGCTACAGATATAGGACAAACTGTCTGTAGATGCACTGCTGTTCAGCATGGGCAATGTGTGCACGATACAGTTTTCTCCATTTTCTATTACAGCTTCCCTTCCTTGTATGCTTTCGGGTATGAATTCCGCGTTTATATATTCGTTGGTGGCATCCAGATAATAGGTCTTTCCCTGGTAGATAAGGCTGCATATCATGTGATTGACGGATGCAAGTGTAGCTATTTCGCTCATCCGGTAGGGGATGTCTACAGTGCCTATATCGGTAAGGCGAGCATCAAAACCTTGTGCTTTCAGCAATGTACGGAGCAAGATTGCCATTCCTTTGCAGTCGCCGTACCGTTTACGCAACACTTCTGCGGGAGTATCGGGTTTGTGTCCCAATATACCTGCTTCAAAAGCGATATAACGGATATTTTGTTGTACCCAGGCATATGTGTTACGTATTTTTTCCATGTCCGTGCGGCAGCCTTCGGTGATTTCTGCTAATAGACTGTCGAGTTCGGGTATGTTACAGTCTACTTGTGCCAGTCCGTTAGACCACCGGTACATGTCGTGAACATCTTTAAATGAGCCGGTTATCAGTATGTGGGGGTATATTTTACCTGATGTCGGCATATGTTTTTCGTCTTTCATAGCCGGCATGTCCGTCACGGTATAAGTGAATAAGGAGTCTCCGGCACTGTTGATGCCGCGTTCACAGTGAATAGAAGGAGTAAAATTCCTTTCTGTCAACCGGAAATGGGAGAGGGATTGCGGAATGATGAATGTTATTTGCTTTGTTTTTATAAAATAGTCCTCACCCAAATAGATTCGTGTAAAATAATGCAGGTCATGAAAAGTACGCTTAAACGTAACTTCTGTCTTTTTTCCTTTACGGTCGAGATTGATGTTGAAGAAGCAAATCTTGCTGTCGTCGAAGAAGACATTTTCCGGCGTGATGCTTTTATATTCTGCCTTTCCTCCGCCTTTGGCGGAAGCTCCGTCCAATGAAATGAATTCTCCGTAGTAGGTGTAGGGTTGCAATGCAGTTCCCATTCTTGTGGCTTCATAGGATGTTTCTTTTCTGTTGCGTACGGTAGGAATACCGTCTTCTTCCATAAAGATATAGGAGTCGCTGCATTGTGTAATGACAATGTTGTCATCAAGTGTTTGTCCGTGTGAGTTGCAAACGTACAAGCACAAAAGTATACATGTATAGATACAACTGCTTTTCATGTCAGTCTGCTATAAGGTTAGATAATAGTTGTTTACAAAGATAGCAGTCTGTGACGTTTTAACAAAATAAATATTATTAAAATTACAATTTCTTGCCTTGAAGCAAGAAATTAATCTTTTTATCCGAAAGTTATTTCCCGTCGGATGCGGCTTAAGGTATATGGAGAGATATTCAGGAAAGAAGCGATTTCCTTTAGACTTATCTGGTGAACGATGTCGGGACATCTTCTCAATAATTCTTGATAGCGTACTCTAGGAGAATTCGGATACAGATTCAATAGCCGTTGATAAGTCATACAGAACAGGTTTTCTGCAATCTTACGGCCTAATAACTGGTTTTGCTGGCTTGCTGCCCAAAATGCTTCCAATTGGTTATAAGATAATTGATAGACGGTACTCTCCTTGATTGCTTCCGTATAAACAATGGCGGGTGTCTGTTTTGTGAATGACTCATAGTCTACCACAAAATCTTTTTCAAAACTATAACCGATGATATGTTTGTCTTCTTCCGTATCAAGGTAGACGTAACGGAAACCTCCTTGGGAGATATAGGCAATGTTATGGCACACTTCACTTGCCTGACAAAAGAACTCTCCTTTCTTGTAAAGACATTTTTTCCCGTTTTGCAGAAAATGTTTAATCAAAGGAGAAAGTTCCAAAAAGTCCAGATACTCGTTGAAGTGTGCCATAACCGTTATTTCTGCGGATGCGGATAGTCTATCGTATAGTGCAGTCCGCGACTTTCCTTGCGCTCCATGGCCTGGCGGGTAATCAGGTATCCTACGTTAATCATGTTGCGCAGTTCGCAAAGCTCGCGGGTGGCCTTGCTGCTCTTGAACAGTTTTTCCGTCTCCTCGTAAAGAATATCCAGGCGGTTCCATGCACGGGTCAGGCGGGTGTTGCTGCGGACGATGCCTACATAGGATTCCATAATCTGGTTCACTTCCTTCATGCTTTGCGTAATGAGCACGCGCTCTTCGTTGGAGATGGTTCCCTCGTCGTTCCATTCGGGGATGTCTTCGTTGAAGTCATAACGTTCCAATACGCTCAACGCATGCTTGGCGGCTGCATCGGCATAAACTACCGCTTCAATCAATGAGTTGGAAGCCAGGCGGTTGCCGCCGTGAAGACCGGTGCAAGAGCATTCGCCGATGGCATACAGGCGGCGGATACTGGACTGTCCGTCCAGGTCTACCTTGATACCGCCGCAGAGATAGTGTGCCGCAGGGGCTACCGGAATGTAGTCTTTCGTAATGTCGATGCCTATGCTGAGGCATTTCTTATAGATATTCGGGAAGTGTTTTTTGGTTTCTTCGGGGTCTTTGTGGGTGACATCCAGGTACACATGCTCGTCGCCGCGCTGCTTCATCTCGTTGTCGATGGCACGTGCCACGATGTCGCGCGGGGCGAGTGAAAGACGCGGGTCGTACTTCTGCATGAATTCCTTGCCGTCCATGGTACGGAGCACACCGCCGTAACCGCGCATGGCTTCCGTTATCAGGAAGCAGGGGCGGTCGCCCGGATGATAGAGGGCGGTGGGGTGGAACTGGATAAACTCCATGTCCTTTACGGCGCCTTTGGCACGGTAGACCATGGCGATACCGTCGCCTGTGGCCACCAGCGGGTTGGTGGTGTTGCGGTATACAGCTTCGCAACCGCCTGTAGCCATGATGGTTACTTTGGAGAGGAACGTATCCACCTCTCCGGTATTTTCGTTCAGCACATAGGCACCATAGCATTTGATACCCGGAGTATAGCGGGTGACGATAATGCCCAAGTGGTGCTGCGTAATGATTTCCACCGCAAAGAAATTGGTAAATACGGTGATGTTGGGGTGCTGCTTCACGGCTTCAATCAGGCTTTCCTGTATCTCCGCACCCGTATTGTCCTTGTGGTGCAGGATGCGGAATTCCGAGTGTCCGCCTTCTTTGTGCAGGTCGAATTCTCCGTTATCTTTTTTGTCGAAATTCACTCCCCATTTAATGAGTTCACTGATTTGTTCGGGAGCATTGCGCACTACCTTTTCTACGGCTGCACGGTCGCTTATCCAGTCTCCGGCAATCATGGTGTCTTCGATATGCTTGTCGAAATTGTCTACCGCCAGGTTGGTGACGGAGGCTATCCCGCCTTGTGCGAAATAAGTGTTTGCCTCTTCCAGGCCGGCCTTGCAGATGAGGGCTACTGTTCCTTTATGCGCTACTTTCAGCGCAAAACTCATACCGGCAATTCCGGAGCCGATAACGAGGAAATCGAACTTTCTTACCATAGTTTCGTGTATTTAACACCGCAAAACTACAAAATAAGTACGTTCCTTGTCTCCCTTATGGGCATTAATTCGTAAAAATACCTACCTTAGCGGCAAAAACCGGATAAAATGAATCGAATTTTTCATGCGCGTATCGCTGCCGGACAGTATTTGTTTGTTGCTTTGGCAGGTGCAATAGCCGTTTACGGCCTTTGGGAAAAGCGAATTCTCATCGCTGTCCTTTTTATGCTTCTGCTGGTTGTCAGTATCGAGAAGTTGATTCATACTACCTATACCATTACTGCCGATAATAGACTGTTGCTGTTTTTCGGCCGGTTTTCACGGGGGAAGGAAATCCTGCTGAAGGATATTACGTCGGTAGAGCGCGCTTCCTCCATGCAGATAGGCGGATTTGCCGTTATGCGCTATGTCCTGGTGAGGTATGGCGAGGGTAAATGTGCAGCGCTTCTTCCCGTCAAAGAGGAAGAGTTTATCCGCCTGCTTGAGCAGCGTATGTCGCAATAAGATGATAATTATGTAAGGCATTACGCTTTTTTTTCTGAATTTCTTGTCGTATCTTGCATGCAGAAATCCATAAATGTAAGAACTATGAAATATCAAGTTGCCATTATCGGCGGCGGTCCTGCGGGATATACGGCTGCGGAAACAGCCGGAAAGGCCGGTCTGAGCGTTGTGCTTTTTGAAAAGCGGAATCTTGGCGGGGTGTGTCTGAACGAAGGGTGTATTCCTACAAAGACTTTATTGTACTCTGCAAAAACGTATGACGGTGCACGCCACGCATCCAGATACGCGGTCAGCGTGTCGGAAGTTTCGTTTGATTTGTCCAAGATTATAGCACGCAAGCAGAAGGTGGTGCGGAAACTGGTGTTGGGTGTCAAAGGAAAACTGACTGCTGGCAATGTAACTATTGTGACCGGCGAGGCTTCCGTCATAGATAAGAATCATGTTCTGTGCGGTGACGAAACTTATGAGTGCGATAATCTATTGCTCTGCACAGGTTCGGAAACATTTATTCCGCCCATTCCCGGAGTGGATACGGTGCCTTACTGGACGCATCGCGACGCGTTGGACAATAAGGAGCTTCCAAAGTCGCTGGCCATTATCGGCGGTGGGGTAATCGGTATGGAGTTTGCCTCATTCTTCAACAGCCTGGGGGTAGAGGTCACTGTCATCGAGATGCTGGACGAGATATTGGGCGGAATGGATAAGGAGCTGTCCGCCATGCTTCGTGCGGAGTATGCCAAGCGCGGCATTAAATTCATGCTGGACACAAAGGTGGTAGCACTGTCCGAAGTTGCGTCCGGAAATGGAGACACGCAGCAGGTACAGGTAAATTATGAAAATGCCGAAGGTGCAGGTTTTGTAATTGCGGAAAGATTATTGATGAGCGTCGGCCGCCGTCCTGTAACGAAAGGCTTCGGATTGGAGAACTTGAATTTAGATAAAACAGCGCGCGGAAATATACAGGTGGACGGACAGATGCAGACTTCCGTTCCGGGTATATATGCCTGCGGGGATTTAACCGGATTTTCTTTGCTGGCCCATACCGCTGTGCGCGAGGCGGAAGTGGCGGTACATGCCGTGCTGGGGAAGAAAGACTGTATGAGTTACAGGGCTATTCCAGGTGTAGTATATACCAATCCTGAGATTGCGGGTGTGGGAGATACGGAAGAGACCTTGCAAAGAAAGGGTATTCCTTATCGTGCCGTCAAGCTTCCTATGGCTTATTCCGGTCGGTTTGTTGCAGAAAATGAGGGAGTTAACGGTATGTGCAAGTTGTTGCTGGCGGAAGATGATACCGTTTTGGGAGCACATGTGCTGGGCAATCCGGCTTCGGAGATTATCACGCTGGCCGGTATGGCTGTCGAACTCAAACTGACGGCCTCGGAATGGAAAAAGATGGTATTCCCGCATCCTACGGTAGGTGAAATCTTTAAGGAAGCGCTTTGATAGACAAAATACGGGTGTTATGAAAATCGTGAAGCTGATGACTTGCGATTCTGCGGCGGTTATTGTTTCTTTGTTGTCCGGTTGCCGGAAACAGCCGGACAACAGAGAAACTGAATGATAGCTTGTAAGAAGATGAGAAAATATTGCTTATTCCCGATTGTATTGATTTTGACGTTGATTCCCTGTGTATTGCCTGCACAGGGAATATCACCCGAAACAAACTCTTTGTCTTCGCAACTGGATACATTGATAAAGTATCAATTGCCCGCAGGCTCCAATGTATCTATTTCAGCATATGACCTGACCGCCAATAAGGTTCTTTATGATTATCAGGCGGATAAACTTTCCCGTCCGGCCTCTACGATGAAGCTGCTGACTACGATTACGGCACTTGCGCGTCCTGAGGCGGACGAGCCTTTCCGTACGGAAGTCTGGTATAAGGGAGTGATTGAGCGTGATACGCTGAAAGGGGATATATACGTTGTCGGCGGCTTCGACCCTGAGTTTGACGACGAGGCGCTGGCTTCTTTGGTCGGCAGGGTGGCACGGCTGCCTTTCTCTGTGGTTCAAGGCAGGATATATGGCGATGTTTCCATGAAAGACTCCCTGTATTGGGGAAGCGGCTGGCTGTGGGACGATACGCCCCATTCTTTTCAGCCGTACCTGTCGCCGCTGATGCTTGATAAAGGAGTGGTTACGGTGACTGCCTTTCCCGGTGCACAAGGTGATACGGCACGTTTGGAGTGTACTCCCGCTTCGTCTTATTATACGCTGGTCAATACAACGAAAACCCGTACCCCCTCTGCCGGACGTTTCCGCGTATCCCGCAATTGGCTGGAGAACGGCAATGAACTGGCGGTATCGGGTAATGTGGACGGGAGGCGTACCGGTACGGTGAATATCTACTCTTCGCAGGATTTCTTTATGCACACCTTTCTGGAGCGTTTACGGGCAAAAGGCATTCATTGCCTGCTGGGTTATTCTTTCCGCGAGTTTCAAAAAGACAGTGTTTCAGTGCGAATGGCATCTTATAACACTTCTGTACAGGCAGTAGTGAATCAAATAATGAAAGAGAGCGATAATTTGAATGCAGAAGCTATGTTATGCCGTTTGGGTGCACAGTTTACAGGCGGCAGGCATGTTTCGGCTGCGGACGGGCTTTCGGCTGTCCGTCAGTTAATCAGAAAGCTGGGTTATCTCCCGGACCGTTATAAGCTGGCAGACGGTTGCGGGCTTTCCAACTATAACTACATCTCCTCTGAACTTTTAGTCGCCTTCTTGAAATTCGCTTATTCACGCACGGATGTGTTTCAGAAATTGTATAAGGCGTTGCCTATCGGAGGAGTGGACGGGACATTGAAGAACCGGATGAAGAAAGGGACGCTTTCTTATGGGAAAGTGCATGCCAAGACAGGCTCTTTTACTGCTATAAACTGTCTGGCAGGTTATTTGAAAGCGAATAACGGACACCACATTGCTTTTGCCATTATGAATCAGAATGTGCTTTCCGGCAGGGAAGCACGTAAATTCCAGGATGCAGTCTGTGATATGCTTATCCGGTGAATGGCCGGTTGGTGTGAATTTTATTTTTTTTCAGGCACAGATTATGCGGATTGCACGGATTTTCAATTTAATCCATGTTGTGCTTTAAATCCGTGCAATCCGCGTAATCCGTACCTGAAAGGTCTTTTTAACGGAAGGAACCGTCTTTATTTGTACTGTGCCCAGTCAACATTCTTCATATCCCCGCTTTTTGCCAGTTCGGCGTGCATAGCCAGAGCGGCACGCATGGAGTGGGGAGTCTGCGCCTTGCCGTCGGTCAGTTTCAGATAATCCCACAGGATATTCTTGTAGTCCGGATGAACACAGTTCTCGATGATTGCCTGTGCACGTTCTTTCGGGCTCTTGCCGCGCAGGTCGGCAACACCTTGTTCGGTAACGATGATGTTGACATCATGCTCGCTGTGGTCCACATGGGATACCATCGGTACGATGGCGCTGATTTTGCCTTCTTTGGCTACGGACGGGCAGGTGAAGATGGAGATGTAGGCGTTGCGCGTAAAGTCGCCCGAACCGCCGATACCGTTCATCATCTTCGTACCGCCGATATGGGTGGAGTTTACGTTTCCGTAGAGGTCGGCTTCGATGGCCGTGTTGATGGAGATAATACCTAAACGGCGCACCACTTCGGGACTGTTGGATATTTCCGACGGGCGGAGAACCAGCTTGTCGCGGAAGAAGTCCATATCCTCGTATATACCGTTCAGACAGTCGTTGGTTACGGTCAGTGAGCAGGCGCTGCCAAACTTCACGCGGCCTTCGCGAATCAGTCCGATAACGGAGTTCTGGATAACCTCTGTGTACATCTCGAATGCCGGAATCGTCTTGTCACGTCCCAAAGCACCTAATACTGCGTTGGCGATGTTGCCTACGCCCGACTGTAACGGGAGGAAGGTGGAAGGGATGATACCGCGTTTCATATCTGCGGCAAGGAAGTCGGCTACGTTCTGTCCGATTTTGTCGGTCAGCGGGTCGGCAGCGGCGAAAGAGCGGGCTTCGTCCGGCCAGTTGGTTTCCACGATGCCCACAATCTTTTTCGGGTCTACCTGGATGTAAGGCTGTCCGATACGGTCGCTCGGCTTGAAGATAGGTATTTCGCGGCGGTAAGGCGGGTCGAGCGGTTCGTAGACGTCGTGCAGGCCCATGGCGTTTTTGCTGTGTGCTGCGTTCAGCTCTATGATAATCTGGTCGGCAAGGCGGCAGATAGTGGGAGCGATACCTCCGGCAGCGGTCAGGTAGATTTTACCGTCGGGAGTCACCTCGCAGGCTTCGATGATGGCGACATTTACTTTTCCCATGAAGCCGTAGCGTACTTCTTGCGCCATTTGCGACAAATGGATGTCGTTGTAGGCAATCTCGCCGTTGTTCACCGCTTTACGGAAATCGGGGTTGGTTGTGTAAGGAGCACGGTAGCGGATGGCTTTGACGCGTGAGAGGACACCGTCGCAGGAGTCTCCGGTTGAAGCTCCTGTAAAAATGCCTACCTGGAAAGGGTTTCCTTTGGCATGTTCCGCTTCTGCTATTTTTGCCAGTTCAGCCGTAACGGCTTTGGCTGTGCCTGCGGGAGTAAATCCGCTCAGGCCGATATTGTAGCCATGTTTAATCAGGCTTGCAGCTTCTGCTGCTGAAATGTAATTAAATGCCATAATGTTATAGTTATTTTTTCGTGTAAGGAATCAACTTTATTTTCAATCGCATTAATACTTTCGTTGTAATATCTCTCCCCAGATGATGGCTTTGCGTGCCTCTTCTGCCGAGTGTATTTTAAATTGGGATGAGGTTTCGGTGGGTTCGGGAGACATATTGTCGGTGTTTGGACAGACGGGAGGTTGTTTGGGAGCGGACTTATGCTTCTTTGCGGCTTTCTTTCGCGGCACGCTTACTTCCGGTTCTGGATTTTCGGGGCTATATCCGTCATAGGGTACACCGTTCCAATTTTCCGGAAAAGGACTTTCTGCATCGGGCATAGGCATGGCGGGACCGTTGCCGGTACTGGTTTTCGCTTCTTTCCTGGCCTGTCTTACAAAGCCGATAGCAATGATGCCTATCACGAACAGAAATTTGAAGATGTCTTCCATAAGTCTTTCTTTGTTTTTTACATCGCCAAAGGTAATTATTTAATCTGATTGTAACCAATAAATTGGCATTAAAAAAGGGCAGCTTCACAGCTCCCCTTATTTTTTTTAACCTAAACCTTAACTATGAAAAAATCTAATGTTTCTTTCATTTCACAAAAATGGAAATTTATTCTAATAATGCCAAATTAACACTCGGAAAATGTTTAGTCGCTTAACATTAATTAGTAGAAATCTGTCAATTAGAGGAAGTTAAGTGTTATTTTTCCACAGTTTCACTGCTTTATTGAACGTGAAGATGTATCTTTGCGGTGAAACTAAAAAATAAGAAACAATGGAAAATATGACGGGAGCAGACTTTAAATCTGCAACTGCTGATGACAACAGAAAGTTGTTCATCGAGACGTACGGCTGCCAGATGAATGTGGCAGACAGTGAAGTGATAGCCTCTGTGATGCAGATGGCGGGGTATTCGGTGGCCGAGACACTGGAAGAGGCGGATGCGGTATTCATGAATACCTGTTCTATCCGCGACAATGCCGAACAGAAAATTTTAAACCGGCTGGAGTTTTTTCATTCGCTCAAGAAGAAAAAGAAGAATCTGATTGTCGGTGTGTTGGGATGTATGGCGGAACGTGTCAAGGACGACCTGATTACGAACCACCATGTCGACCTGGTGGTGGGGCCGGATGCTTATCTCAGCCTGCCCGATTTGATTGCGGCTGTGGAAGCCGGTGAGAAAGCCATTAACGTGGAGCTGTCCACAACGGAGACCTACCGCGATGTGATACCTTCGCGTATCTGCGGCAACCACATCTCCGGCTTTGTCTCTATCATGCGCGGTTGCAATAACTTCTGTACATACTGCATCGTTCCCTATACACGCGGACGGGAACGCAGCCGTGATGTGGAAAGTATCTTGAATGAAGTGGCGGATTTGGTGGCTAAAGGCTATAAGGAAGTGACCCTGTTGGGGCAGAATGTCAATTCGTACCGTTTTGAGAAGGCGGACGGGGAGGTTGTCACTTTCCCTATGCTGTTGCGCACCGTAGCAGAGTCTGCACCGGGTGTACGCATCCGTTTCACTACTTCGCACCCCAAGGATATGAGCGATGAAACCCTGCAGGTTATTGCGGAAGTGCCCAATGTGTGCAAGCATATCCACCTGCCTGTGCAGAGCGGAAGCAGCCGTATCCTGAAACTGATGAACCGTAAGTATACCCGTGAATGGTATCTGGAGCGTGTAGATGCTATCCGCCGTATCATTCCCGACTGCGGTTTGTCTACGGATATATTTTCCGGTTTCCATTCCGAGACGGAAGAAGACCACCGGCTTTCCCTTTCCCTGATGGAAGAATGCGGTTATGATGCCGCCTTTATGTTCAAGTATTCCGAGCGTCCGGGTACGTATGCCAGCAAGCATTTGCCGGATGATGTGCCGGAAGAGGTGAAGATCCGCCGTCTGAATGAAATCATCGCTTTGCAGAACCGCCTTTCTGCCGAAGCCAACGCCCGCTGCGTGGGTAAAACCTACGAAGTATTGGTGGAGGGAGTGTCCAAGCGTTCGCGCGACCAGCTCTTCGGACGTACCGAGCAGAACCGGGTAGTGGTTTTCGATAGGGGTATGCATCGCGTGGGTGATTTTGTGAACGTGAAAATCACGGAAAGCAGTTCGGCAACGCTGAAAGGAAAAGAAGTGTGATTTTGCGGTAATATTGCCGGTAATTTTACCGGTAATATTACCGCAAGTGATATATAATATATATATAAATATAATAATACCAGTCAGTATAAATACTGATCGGTTTGAAGCGTAAAAAACGCAATTTTACTATCCTGCAAGGTCCGTTTCCGGAATGCCGCGGGTTTGCTTCCGAAATACCGTGAGTTTACTCCCGAAATGCCGTGTGTTTGTCATGAAAACGCCCGGCATTTGTGTTTGAAATGCCTGGCATTTCAGGAGCAAACTCACGGCATTTTCTTTTTAAATAATTCACTTTTCAAAAACAAACTACAGGTTATTCATTTTTAGATATTTCGCTTGACGCTATCTTTATTGTTAAATGGATTTTTTATTATTGATGCTCTGTTTTTTTACTTGATATTTCTAACCTGTATAGTTGTTGATTTTATCCTATTCTTTTTATTTTCTTGTTTATTTCCCGTTGGGTTTATAATGGGAAGGTTTTATATTTGACATTATATTTTCATATTATTGTCATATTTTTGGTAAAAAAGGACTTTTTTACTGTATGCTATGCAGATTTTGTTCCGGGTCTTTATTTATGTGTATTTTATTTTATAATTTTATGCACTTATTTTAAAAAAACAGAAAACAGTTCAATAAAAACAATTGTAAGATATTTAATATTTTTCAGTATGACAATTAAAAGTGCAATCGGATTTCTATCCTTGTTTATCGTTCTTCAGGCTTGTGAAAGTAAATTTGCTGAATTGCCGCAGGGTAATCAGGCTGCGGAAGCCACATTTACATCTGTCATAGATGACAGGGTGATGTCGAGAGCGGTCAATGCTTCGTGGGAAGCGAATGATGTGATCGGTCTTTTTATGCTCGACAATGCCAATAAAAAGGTCCTTAAAGCCAATGCAGCGTATGTCACCGCACGGGGTGACGGCAATTTCGTGGGAAAAGCGGGCAATGCCGTTTATTATCCGGAAGACGGAACGGCGGTGGATTTCATTGCTTATTATCCGTATGATGAGCAAGTGACGAAGCATACCCAGTATGTCCTTGACGTGACAGACCAGAGCCGTCAGCAGGATATAGACCTGATGACAGCTGTTAACCTGACAGGCAGGAGTGCGACCTCCCCTACCGGCAATCTTCAATTCCGCCATTTGCTGGCAAAACTGGTGCTGAATCTGAGCAGTGCCGACGGCAGTTCGCTAACGGGAATCAAAGCAACGGTGCAGCCACTGATAAGCAAGGCTACCATAGACCTTTCGAAAGAGAGTGATAACATTGAATTGGGAAATGAAAAAAAAGCTGTTTCCATGTGCGTCAATAAAGAGTGTACGCAGGCGGATGCTGTGCTGATACCGCAATCCTTTGAAGGAAAACTGAAAATTACATTATCTGTCAACGGGAAAGATAAGGAGATTGAAACAAATATAGCGGGAAATATTGAGGCAGGAGTAAGGTATACGCTTAATTTGAAAATCAGTAATACAGGGGGAGATACAACGGTAGACCCTGAAGCGCCTAAGTATGCCAAGTGGTTTGAGACGCCGGTTATAACGAAGGCACAGATGGAAAATCATGATTTGATGTATGTTACTCATAATACGAAGCAAAAATATAAGGGTACTGCCCGACCGGATATGGAGGGACAGATGATACGTAATTATAGTATGCTGTATGATAAAAAGATGAAGATGGCACATTGGGTGGCTTATCCTTTGCATCGGTACTATACCGAGAAAAATGTAACGCGAAAGGATAACTGGGTTTCTGATCCTCTTGTGAGGGAGAATGAATTTCAAGCTGTGGTTTCAAAATCCTATGAGGGGGAGATTTATAGAAGAGGACATCAAATACCGAGTAATGACCGTGTAGCTACCATGGAGATGAATAATCAGACATTTTATTTTACCAATCAGACTCCGCAAAGGCAAAACAAATTTAACGGAGCTATTTGGATGAATTTGGAACATAGAATTAATAGTTGGTCTACAGCTTCGGATACAGTTTATGTTGTGACCGGTGCAGTACCGCCTTCAGATGATGCTACTTGGATAAAAGAAAAATCTATAAAGGATAATGATGGCAAGGATATTCCCATTCCGTCCTATTATTTTAAGGCTGTGGCGCGTAAGATAGGCGGCAAGTATCATACGATTGCTTTCTGGATGCAACATAGGGACTATACAGATTCTCAATCCTATATGAAATATGCGGTTTCCGTCAGTGACTTGGAAAAGAATACCGGGTTTGAGTTCTTCCCGGGACTTGATGAGAGCACAAAGAGCCAATTGGATTTATCCAAATGGCAGTAATCCTACTGTACAAAGGTACTCAATTAAGACAACATAAAAACAAAACCAATCTCAAAAACAAATCATTATGAGAGTCAGTAATTTATTGATTATGGGCGCATTGTCAGCCCTTGTTTTTACGGGATGTACTAACAATGATGACAATAGTGAATGGTTGGACAGTAACAGCGTTACTTTCAATTCCCGCATTGACGGCCTGCAGACCAAAGCTTCCAAAGACGTTTGGAGCAATGGTGATGAAGTAGGTATCTTTATGACGACGCAAACTGCTGAATTTGCCAACAAGAAATATGTTGCATCGGACGGCGGTACGCTTACGGCTGCTCCGGGACAGACATTGAGGTATCCGGAAGAAGGAACGGCAAGTTTCATTGCTTATTATCCTTATTCCGCATCTTTAAACGGTAAGACTTTAGCCGTGTCTGTAGATAATCAGGCAGACCCTGCCAAAGTAGACTTGCTTTATTCTGATAATGCCAAGGCAATTGCTGCCGGAGAGGCTGTAGACCTGGCTTTCAAACATAAACTGAGTCAGATTGTGATTGCTGTCGGTAGCGATGAGACTCTTCCCGATATAAGCGGATTGAAAATCTCTCTTTCCGGAATGAATACACAAGCCGATTTTAATCTGGCTGACGGTACACTGGCAGCTAAAGAGAGTAAAGCCAATATCGACATGAATGTCAGTGCCGATGGCAGTACTGCTGAGGCGATTATCCTGCCTGCCACTACACTGGATGGCGTCAAGATGACATTCGTGCTGGACGGTAAGACTTTCGAATGGCCTGTTTCCGTAAATGGCGGTGCCGGTTTTGAGGCCGGATATAAGTACACGTACACTGCTACTTTGTCCACGGAAAACGGTAAACCTGCCGTTACTATGGGCGGAGCAAGCATTGAATCGTGGACAGACCAGCCTGGTGGCGATATTAATGTGGACTTTGGTGAAGGTGGCGGTGAGCAGCCGGAAGGAGAAAAGGTGTTGTTGGATGAGAAGTTCGATAGCGGCATAGGAGCATTTACCATTGAGGATAAAACAAAACCGTCTGAATTGGATTATATATGGAAATTTGATAAAGGGACAACTAATAGCGGTAGTGAATACGCTTATATGAAAGCCAGTGCTTTTAAGGATAAGACAAAATATGAATCAGAAAGTTGGTTAGTTTCTCCGGAAGTGGATTTGGCTGGTGCAACAACTATTACGTTTACTTTTGAACATGCTATTAATAAAGCAGCTGGTGATGTTAAGGCTAACCATAAAGTTTATGCAAAAGAAATAGGTGGAGAATGGCAAGAACTTACAGGCTTTATTTATCCGGCAGGAACTGACTGGAACTTTATTGGTTCTGGAGATATTGATTTGTCTTCTTATAAAGGCAAAAAGATACAGATTGGTTTCCAATATACAAGTACGGCAAGCTCTGCTGCTACATGGGAATTAAAGAATGTGAAGATAGTAGCTGATGGAGAAGGTGGAGGCACTGTTGAACCGGAGCCGGAACCGGAACCTGGTGAGAGTGATTTGTTTATTTCTGAATATGTGGAAGCTAAAGGAAATAATAAATATATAGAGGTTTATAATCCTACAAATGTAACAGTAGACCTTTCTGCATATTCTTTAAAACAAAACAATAATGGTAAGCCGGATTGGACTTATACATTAGCATTAAGTGGAACTTTAGAGCCTAAGACGGTAATTATATATAAACATCCTGAGGCTGATTTGTATGGAGGAGGAATTGCAGAAGATAATAAATTTGGAGTTACTAGTTTTAATGGAAATGATGCAGTAGGGCTTTTTAAAGAAGATGTTCTTATAGACTTAATTGGATATTTTCAAAAAGGCGATGATTACGCTAAAGATATTATTCTTCGTAGAAAAGCAACTATAACAGCTCCTTCTGCTACTTATAATTCGGAAGAATGGGAGTCCATTAAGATTACTGGTACTGCTGAAGATGTCAGTGGTTTAGGCTCTCATACTATGAACTGAATATACTCAGAATCTTATATAGTAACTGATGCTACTGATATAATCCGATTTTGATTATTGTTATTTTGTGGGTGTATCGAAACTCTGATTAATATGTTATAAGCTTCGCTTAGACTATTTCAGTAAGAATAGTCAGTCATTCAGAAAAGCGTAGCGACGAAGAATTTCTTATCTTAATACAAGAAGATAGAATCTTCACTCTATTCAGAATGATAGGATATAAGGTTTATCAGACTTTCGGCACACCCACAAATTATGATTTAAATCACTCATTATTATACCCCAATTAACGTATGAAACTAAAATTACTGTTCTTCATTACATTCTTCTTCCCCTGTCTCGCCTTTGCTCAAAGTGCAGGTACGGTGAAAGGCAGTGTAGTCGGAGCAGTGAGCAATGAGCCTGTACCCGGAGTCATCGTCACTCTGACCGGGCAGGACAGACAGGTTACTACCGATGCAAACGGTAATTTCATTCTCCGTAATTTGCAGCTGGGAAGCCATGTCATACAGCTCAACTCCGTATTGATTACTCCGAAGAGTGTAACCATTGAAGTGGAAAAACTGGGCGTTACAGAACTCGAGCCCATTAAGGTGACCGAGCTGAATGCCACCGAAGACATCTCCATGATTGGCGTGATAGACGCAGGCATGGTGGATGACGATGTGGAGAACGCTTCGCAGGATGTGAGCTCCACCGTAATCCTCTCTAACGATGTCTTTCTGAACCGCGCCGCTTACCAGTTGTCGCCCGCCCGTTTCTCGCCGCGCGGCTATACCGGTTCGCAGGAACTGAAATACATCAACGGCGTGGAGTTTAATGACCAGAACCGCGGAGTGTTTAATTATGCCTCTGTTGGAGCATTGAATGACATGACCCGCAACGGTGACGTAACCAACTTCACCGCACCCTCTACCTTTACTTTCGGAGCACTGGGCGGTGCCGAAAATATAAATATGCGTGCATCGTCCTATACTCCCGGCGGCAAGGCTACCGTGAGCTATACCAACCGTAACTACTACCTGCGGGGCATGTTTACCTATTCCACCGGACTCAACGAAAAAGGATGGGCGTTTACCGCATCGGCAGGTGGCCGCTATTCGCACGAGGGAAACATAGATGGTACGTTTTACAACAATCTGGCTCTTGCTTTCTCTGCCGAGAAGCAGTGGCAGGGCGGCAAGCACAGCCTTTCGATGACCGCTTTCGTATCGCCCGTACAGCGCGGACAGCAAGGTAACTCATACCGTGAGGTCTACGAGCTGACCGACAACTACCTTTACAATCCTAATTGGGGATACCAGAACGGCAAGAAACGCAATGCGAAAGTAGTGACCGCATTCGACCCGACCGCCGTTATCTCGCATATCTGGAAGATAGACGATACTACAACGCTCACCACCGGTGTGGGTGCGCATTATGCACGCTATGGCAATACGGCGCTGAACTGGTATAACGCTCCCGACCCGCGTCCCGACTACTATCGCTACCTGCCCTCTTATTTTGAAGACGAGGATATGCAGATGCAGTACCGTGACTTATGGCGTAGCGGACGTCCCGATTTTACCCAGATAAACTGGGACAACCTTTATCTGGCCAATGCCAATAACCTGCGTGCCGGTAACGGTGCTGCCGTATATATGGTGGAAGAGCGCCGCAGCGACCTGTTGGAGACCTCGTTCAACTCCACACTGAACAAGCAGTTTAACCGTCATCTGGGTTTGACGGCGGGAGTAGGGGCGCGCTTTACGCAGTCGCGCCAGTTCAAGACGGTAGACGACCTGCTGGGCAGCAACTATGTGCTGGATATCGACAAGTTTGCCGAACGCGATTTTTCAGGCGACCACGACAAGTTGCAGAACGACTTGAACCGTCCGGACCGTAAAGTGTATAAGGACGGCATCTTCGGTTACAATTTCAATCTGAACATCTACTCGGCAAATGCCTGGGCGGTGAACCGCTATACTTCGCGGCACTGGGACTACTACTATGGAGCCAAGCTGACTTATACCAATTTCCGCCGCGACGGAAAGATGCGCAACGGACGCTATCCGGACAGTTCCTACGGCAAGGGTATCCGTCATCAGTTTACCGATATTACCGTAAAGGGCGGTCTCACTTATAAGTTTAACGGACGCCATATGCTGACCGCCAACATCAGTTACGGCAGCGAAGCGCCGCTGCCCAATGAGGCGTATATCTCACCCCGTATCACCGACCGCACAATCGACAACATGAAGAGCGGACGCATCTTCAGCGCCGACCTCAACTATGTATTCTCCATGCCCCAACTGGCTGGACGTATCGGTGTTTTCCAAACCAATTTCTACGACCAGATGGAGCGTAACAGTTACTACGACGGCATAGAGGGCACATTCATCAATCACGTGTTGTACGGTGTAAACCGCATTCACCGCGGACTGGAACTGGGGGCTACCTACAAGTTGGACGACCATTGGAGTTTCGACCTTGCAGGAACCATTTCCGAATATTATTACAGCAATAACCCCGACGGTGTGAAGCACTCCGAAAACGGTAAGATAACGGATCAGGAAAAGGTGTACATGAAAGATGTTTATGTGGGTGGAATGCCGCAGTTTGCCGGCACTTTCGGTGTGCGTTACTTTGTGAACTACTGGTTCCTGGGAGCTAATGTCAACGGTTTTGCCCGCAATTATATCGAGGTTGCACCGTTGCGCCGTCTGTCGTCCAACTATGCTTCCGTCAATCCCTACAATCCGGAGCAGATGGAGGCTTACCGTACACTGACTACACAGGAACGTTTTCCGGCAGCTTATACGGTGGATATTTCGGTGGGTAAGATATTCTATCTGCCCGGACGCCAGTCTGTCAACTTCAACCTTTCGGTAAACAACCTGCTGAACAAGAAGGATATATGTACGGGCGGCTATGAACAGGGCCGTTCCGACCTGAGTTATCCTACGCGTTTTGGCGGCAAGTATTACTATATGCAGGGACTGAATTGTTTCCTCAACGTAAGTTATCGTTTTTAACCAATCCTATATAATCAGAAAAATTATAAGAATATGAAACTTTTCAATAGAATCAGCTTATTGCTTATCTCTTCTCTTGTGTTCGCAGCCTGCGAGCGCGATTATGATGCGCCGCCTTTGAACGAGCCCAAGTATGATGGTCCGGCAGCCAATACCACGATAGAGGAACTGCGTGCTATGGGGGCAACAGTAGGGGAGGATGCTCCCTATACCATTGGCGAGGAAAAAGTGATGAAAGCCGTTATCACTGCCAATGACGAGTCGGGAAATATCTTCAAGAAGATTTATTTGCAGGACGAAACCGGCGCCATCGAAATGGAAGTGGACCAGAACAGCGTGTATAATTACTATCCTGTAGGGCAGACGGTTTATATCGACCTGAAAGGATTGAGCCTTTCCATGTATGGCGATGAGTTGCAACTGGGACACCCCGACGGGTATCTTTACCGTACACCGTGGGAAGAGTTTCAGGCACACGTGAAGAAAGACAGTTGGGCAAATCCGGAGAATGTGACTCCGCTTGTAATAGATGATATCAGCAAGGTGAATGCCGATGTGAACGGCTATAAGTTCAAATTGGTGAAATTTACCGGCGTAACATTCCAAAATGGCGGAAAAGGCACTTTTGCTCCGGAGGATGACTATGGGGAAGAGAACATAGAGGATAGCCACGGGAATGTCATTATGATACGCACCAGCTCGTATGCCAACTTTGCAGCCAATCAGCTGCCGAAAGGAAAAGGAAGCGTAACCGGTATCCTGGGACGTTTCAAAGGAGGCTGGCAACTTACGGTAAGAAGTGCGGATGATGTGGCGGACTTTACGGAAACTCCGGGGGGAGATGAGACGCCGGAACAGCCGGAGGAGATGGTGACAATTCTTGAAGAGTCTTTTGGTAAGGAGAGCGGGCAAGGTGCATTTACCATAGAGGATGTCCAGCTTCCGCAGGGAAGTGATTATGTGTGGAAAGCGTCTAACTATAATGAAACTTATTATATGATGGCAAGCGCCTATGTTAATGGCGCTAATCAAGCCTCTGAAAGCCGTCTTGTTTCTCCTGTACTTGATTTGACAGGTAAAAATAGTGTAATCTTGACTTTCGACCACACCTTTAAAACATTTGCTGCCGATACGCATTTGGAAGATTTGAAACTGGAAGTAAGAGAAGAAGGGGGAGACGTATGGACAGAAGTCGGCATTCCTACCTATTCTACAGGGACAGATAATAAGTTCGTTGCTTCCGGTGATATTAAATTGGATACTTATACAGGTAAGAAAATTCAATTTGCGTTCCATTATAAGAGTTCGACGGCTAATGCTTTGAGGTGGCAGATACAAAATGTAAAAGTAACAGCGGTTACCGGTGGCAATACCGGTAACGGCGGAACAGTTATCGAACCTACTCTTACCGGTAATTAAAAAATTGCGCTTTATGAACAGACGACTCATATTGTCAGCTTTTTTGGTATTATGCCTGTCCACCGGCTTGCTCGCACAGGGCAAGCTGCGTGTATATGCTGCCGCCTTTTATAATCTGGAGAATCTGTGGGATACGGAAGACAATCCGGATAATCCGGGCGATGATGACTTTACTCCGGGCGGTAAGTACGAATGGACACAGGTCAAATACGAACAGAAATTGCAGAATGTTGCCAAGGTGATTTCACAATTGGCGCGTGACTATTGTCCTGCCGGACCCGCCATTATCGGCATCTCCGAAGTAGAAAACAAAAAAGTCCTGGAGGACCTGGTAAAGACAGAGCCTATCGCCTCATTGGGCTACCGGATAGTGCATTTTGAGAGTCCCGACCACCGTGGCATCGATGTG
This sequence comes from Bacteroides sp. NSJ-48, assembly GCF_014287405.1. Classification (NCBI taxonomy): domain Bacteria; kingdom Pseudomonadati; phylum Bacteroidota; class Bacteroidia; order Bacteroidales; family Bacteroidaceae; genus Bacteroides; species Bacteroides sp. NSJ-48. The sequence goes on from NZ_JACOOD010000028.1 coordinate 27,127, forward strand.
GCTGCCATTTACAATCCGCGACTGTTTACTTTTGTGTCTGCGCGTACTTATCCGTTTGCCAAACCCGACATGCCGGGCTATAAAACACGCGACCAGCTTTTGGTGAGCGGTATACTGGCAGGAGAGCCTTTTCACATGATTGTAAACCATTGGCCGTCACGCTATGGCGGTTCCAAATCATCACCTTTGCGCGAGTTTGCAGCCGGTATCACCCGCCATATAGCCGACTCGCTGCATGCCGATAATCCGCAGGCAAAGGTGATAATTGTGGGCGACATGAATGACGACCCCGATAACAAGAGTTGCAGTCAAGTGCTGGGAGCTGTGAAGAACATCAGGGAAGTGAAGCCCGGCGGTTATTATAATGCTACCTGGAAGCTCTTTGAGCAAGGTATCGGTTCGCTCTGTTACCAGAATCGTTGGAACTTGTTCGACCAGCAGATTGTTTCGGGTAATCTGATAGGAAAGGACCGCAGTACATTGAAGTTTTGGAAATCGGAAGTCTTTAACCGTCCGTTCCTTATCCAGCAGGAAGGAAAGTATAAAGGCTATCCGTTGCGCACTTTCTCCGGAACTACTTTCCAGAACGGATACAGTGACCATTTGCCTACTTTGACTTATTTTGTAAAAGAACTCTGAGTACGGTACAAAGACAGGGAGTACGAGCCTCACGGACCGTACTCCCCTTATTAATGTATTGTTAACTTTAATTTTTCACTATTCTGCCATTGTCAATAGGTTTACCATGTGGTATATACTGTTGCTTTTGTAGGCTACCGGCATATTCTCCGCATTCATTTCGTACACGCTCTTTCTCACATCTTTATCATAAGACTGATGCTTTTCGTTCCAGCGGGCGTAGGATAAGGTGATTTCATTGTCGGCATACTGATAGGACATCCTGAAATAAGGCATCCATTTTTCTTTGACGCTGTCCCATTTGGAGGCGGTTTTATTTGCCAGGCGGTTTTCGTCATCGTATGTAAATTCATAACGCATGTGGTTGTAGAGGTAAGTTCCGCTTTGTCTGAAGATGGTTTTTGCCACTATCAGGTCATTCTGTACTTCCTCATTGGTAATGAATCTGTCCTGAGCTTTGACTTCTGAGTTCATGATACTTACGATAACCATTGCTACGAATGCGACTGCTTTGAATAAATTTGTAGTTTTCATAATCTTTATTTTTTTATTGTTACTATTCCTGTTTTACCGTTAGACGCGACTGCCGATATAAAAAGTTGCTTTTTCCGTCTTTTTTTCTCGAACGTCTTCGCATTATAAAAGTCAATAACCGTGCCAATAGATTAACTGTTTGATTAACAGTGTATTTCTTGTTTTCATCTCTGTTCATTATCGGACAGTTGTCCGCCTAAGAACGGACACAAAGGTGATAACCGGTCCGTTTTGTGAAGAAAACCTGAGTTGGGATTTCTCTGTCTTTTCAATATCGGGTTGCAGTAGGGCGGACTTTTATTTCATGTTAATATTAAATCTCCTTAATGAAAGCCTTGTAAATCACTTTTTATTTGTTATTTTGCACCAAATTTAGGATTAGTGCGGTCTGTCCGTTTCAGGCTGCATTTCCTTATCGGTAAACGTTCGATGAATAAACTCACTATAAAAGCTTGTCCGGTATGTGGAGGAACGCATTTGGAGCGTACCTTGACCTGCATAGACCATTATGCTTCGGGCGAGGCATTCCATTTGTGCCGTTGCCGGGATTGCGGTTTTATCTTTACTCAGGATTTTCCTGTGGAAGCGGAAATCGGACGCTATTACGAAACTCCCGATTATATTTCCCACTCGGATACGAAAAAAGGAGCGATGAACTCCGTATACCACCGTGTACGCAGTTATATGCTGAAGCGGAAAGCGCGTCTGGTAGCGCATGAAGCGCATCGCAAGACGGGGCGTCTGCTGGATATAGGTACGGGTACCGGTTACTTTGCCGATACGATGAACCGTGCCGGCTGGCAGGTGGAAGCCGTTGAAAAGAATGCCGGAGCGCGTGTGTTTGCCAAAGAACATTTCGGATTGGAAGTGAAGCCGGATACTGCGTTGAAGGATTTTGAGCCGGGGAGCTTCGATGTCATCACGTTGTGGCATGTAATGGAGCATCTTGAAGCATTGAACGGGACTTGGGAAACCTTGAATTCGTTGCTGACGGACAAAGGTGTGCTGATAGTGGCCGTACCCAACTGTTCTTCATATGATGCCAGAAAGTACGGTGCATATTGGGCTGCCTACGATGTTCCCCGTCATTTGTGGCATTTCACTCCCGCCACTATCCAGAAATTAGGCTCCAGACACGGCTTTATTCTGGCAGAGCGGCATCCCATGCCGTTTGACGCGTTTTACGTGTCTATGTTGACGGAGAAGAACATGCGCCGTTCGTGCCCGTTTCTGCGAGGCATGGTTGTCGGTACGCTGGCATGGTTCCATGCGTTGGTAAGGAAAGAACGCAGCAGCTCCATGATTTACGTATTCCGTAAGAAAAAGAGCGAAAAAACGGTAGAGTGATAAATGTGAGAAGGGATTGAAAAATGAATAAGAAAGCTAAAAACAAGTCTGTGCCCTGTTTTGATATGCAGTTCATCACATCCAGCATAAGCACTACGTTGGTGTTGCTGCTGCTGGGGTTGGTGGTGTTCTTTGTATTGGGCGCTCACAACCTTTCCGTATACGTAAAGGAGAATATCAACTTCTCCATTCTCATCAGCGACGACATGAAGGAGAGCGATATACTGAAGTTGCAGAAAAAACTGGATAAAGAACCGTTTGTGAAGGAAACGGAGTATATCTCCAAAAAGCAGGCGCTCCGCGAGCAGACCGAAGCAATGGGAACAGACCCGCAGGAGTTTCTCGGCTATAATCCTTTTACGGCGTCCATTGAAATTAAACTGCATTCCGGTTACGCCAATTCGGACAGCATCGCCAAGATAGAGAAGAAAATCAGGAAGAATACGGATATACAGGAGGTGCTTTATCAGAAAGACCTGATTGATGCGGTGAATGAGAACATCCGCAATATCAGTCTGATGTTGCTGGGGCTGGCAGTCATTCTGACTTTCATCTCTTTTGCCTTGATAAACAATACAATCCGCCTGACCATTTACTCCAAAAGGTTCCTTATCCATACGATGAAGCTGGTGGGGGCAAGCTGGGGCTTCATCAGGCGTCCGTTCCTGCGGCGCAACTTCCGGATAGGCGTATTGTCGGCTGTCATTGCCGATGCCATTTTGTGGGGAGCCGCCTATTGGCTGGTTTCTTACGAACCGGAACTGATCAGGGTTATCACTCCGGAGGTGATGCTGCTGGTGTCTGTTTCCGTACTGGTGTTCGGAGTGCTTATTGCCTGGTTGTGTGCATTGCTTTCCATCAACAAATATCTGAAAATGAAGGCAAGCACCCTGTATTACATATAATATTGCTTTCCGAAAGGTAAAGTTTCAGATAGTAAATAGTAAATCGTTAAATAGTAAATAAACAGATGAGTAAACAGAAGTTCGCTTTCGACAAGACCAATTTTATTTTGCTTGCTGTCGGCATGGCGGTAGTGATACTTGGTTTTATTTTAATGACCGGTCCCGTATCCACACCGACACACTTTGAGCCGGATATCTTTAGTGTAAGACGCATTAAAGTGGCGCCGCTGGTATGCCTGCTGGGGTTTGTCTTTATGATATATGCAGTATTACGTAAACCGAAAACAGAAGATAAAACAGAAGAATAACTATGGGAGATTTGAGTACGCTTGAAGTGATTATTATCGCTATTGTAGAGGGACTGACGGAATTTTTGCCGGTTTCTTCTACGGGACACATGATTATTACACAAAATCTGTTGGGCATAGAGAGCACGGAATTTGTGAAAGCCTTTACGGTAATCATACAGTTCGGTGCAATCCTTTCGGTGGTCTGGCTGTATTGGAAACGTTTCTTCCGTCTGAATCATACTCCGGTTCCGGCAGGTACTTCCGCGCTGAAACGCTTCCTGCATAAGTTTGATTTTTACTGGAAACTGCTGGTGGCGTTCGTTCCGGCGGCTGTGCTGGGATTTCTGTTCAGCGACAAGGTCGACGAAATGCTGGAGAGCGTGACCGTAGTGGCCGTGATGCTCGTGATTGGCGGTGTGTTCATGCTGTTCTGTGACAAGATATTCTCGAAAAACAGTGAGGATACCGTTCTGACGGAGAAGAAAGCCTTTAATATCGGTCTGTTCCAGTGTATTGCAATGATACCGGGCGTGTCCCGTTCCATGGCAACGATTGTCGGCGGTATGGCACAGAAGATGACGCGTAAGGCTGCGGCCGAGTTCTCTTTCTTCCTGGCTGTTCCCACGATGTTTGCAGCTACGGTATATAAGATGCTGAAACTCTTTCTGGACGGAGGAACGGAGATTATCATGAATAATCTGCCGGCGCTGATAATAGGAAATGTGGTGGCATTTGTGGTGGCTTTGCTTGCTATCAAGTTCTTCATCAGCTTTGTAACGAAATATGGTTTCAAGGCATTCGGATGGTATCGTATCATCGTCGGAGGAATCATCCTTCTGCTGTTGCTTACGGGACACAATTTAGAGGTGGTGTGATGATGGATTTTAAAGAGGGAGAAGTTCTGTATTTCAATAAACCGCTGGGGTGGACATCGTTCAAGGTCGTAGGGCATGCGCGTTACCACATTTGCCGGCGGATGAAGGTAAAGAAGTTGAAAGTAGGCCATGCCGGTACACTCGACCCGCTTGCCACGGGCGTGATGATAGTATGTACGGGCAAGGCGACAAAGCGGATTGAGGAGTTCCAGTATCATACCAAGGAGTATATCGCTACCATTCGGTTGGGCGCTACCACCCCTTCCTATGATTTGGAGCACGAGATAGACGCTACCTATCCTACGGAGCATATCACGCGGGAGCTGGTGGAGGAGACATTGAAGAAGTTCACAGGCGAGATACAGCAGGTGCCGCCTGCTTTTTCGGCTTGTATGGTGAACGGCAAGCGCGCCTACGACCTTGCCCGCAAAGGTGAGGAGGTAGAGCTGAAGCCCAAGTTGCTGGTGATTGACGAGATTGAACTGCTGGAATGCAACCTGCCGGAAATAAAAGTCCGGGTAGTGTGCAGCAAAGGCACTTACATCCGCGCCCTGGCACGCGACATCGGTGAAGCGCTGCATAGCGGCGCTCATCTCACGGCCCTGGAACGTACCCGTGTGGGGGATGTCCGCATAGAAGACTGTCTGAATCCGCTTGATTTCAAAGAGTGGATAGACGGGCAGGATTTAGTTATGAGTGATGGGTTATAAGTTATTTGCTACGAAGGAGCATACTGCTGGATAACTCATGCCATTTATGACTAAAAAATATACTGAAATAAACAATAAATAACTTATAACTCATAACTGATTATGAAACTGTCGCAATTTAAGTTTAAACTTCCTGAAGAGAAGATTGCCTTACATCCTACAAGGTATAGAGATGAGTCGCGCCTGATGGTACTGCACAGAAAGACGGGCGAAATCGAACACCGTATGTTCAAGGATATTTTGGATTATTTCGATGATAAGGATGTATTTATCTTTAATGATACGAAGGTGTTTCCTGCCCGGCTGTACGGCAACAAGGAAAAGACCGGTGCACGTATCGAGGTATTTCTGTTGCGTGAGTTGAATGAGGAGTTGCGCTTGTGGGACGTGCTGGTAGACCCTGCCCGCAAAATCCGTATCGGCAACAAACTCTATTTCGGTGAAGATGACTCTATGGTAGCCGAGGTGATTGACAATACCACTTCGCGCGGACGTACCCTTCGTTTTCTGTATGACGGGCCGCACGACGAGTTCAAGAAGGCATTGTACGCTTTGGGCGAGACGCCGCTGCCGCACAGCATCATCAACCGTCCCGTGGAACCGGAGGATTCGGAACGTTTCCAGTCTATCTTTGCCCGCAACGAAGGTGCTGTAACGGCTCCTACGGCAAGCCTGCATTTCAGCCGCGAGCTGATGAAGCGCATGGAGATTAAGGGAATTGACTTTGCCTATATTACATTGCATGCCGGTTTGGGCAACTTCCGCGACATCGATGTAGAGGACCTTACCAAGCATAAGACGGATTCCGAGCAGATGATTGTTACGGAAGAAGCCGTAAAGGTTGTAAACCGTGCCAAGGATTTGAACAGGCAGGTGTGTGCCGTAGGTACTACGGTGATGCGTGCAATAGAGAGTACCGTCAGCACAGATGGCCATTTGAAGGAATATGAAGGCTGGACGAATAAGTTCATCTTCCCGCCGTATGACTTTACGGTGGCCAATGCGATGGTATCCAATTTCCACATGCCGCTTTCCACGCTGCTGATGATTGTTGCCGCTTTCGGCGGTTACGAGCAGGTGATGGAAGCCTATAACGTGGCATTGAAAGAGGATTACCGTTTCGGTACTTATGGAGATGCGATGTTGATAACAGACAGGTAAAATAGCGGTTAGGGATTAGCGGTTAGTGTTTAGTGATTAGCACTATGCGGGCATGTTGCGTTATTACGCCGTAGGGCACTAATCGCTAATCACTGAACACTAATCACTAAACTTAAATGATGTACGTTTACTTTGGCTTAGGAACTAATCTCGGCGACAAGGAGCACAATCTCCGTCTCGCTGTCCGGAAAATAGAAGAGCGGGTAGGGAAAGTCGTTTCCCTGTCCGCTTTTTATGCTACTGCTCCGTGGGGCTTTTCTTCGGAACATACGTTTCTGAATGCGGCGGCCTGCGTGGAAACGCTTCTTCCGCCTTTGTCCGTGCTTCATCTCACCCAGGAAATAGAACGCGAGATAGGGCGTACGCATAAGTCTGTAGGCGGGGTCTATAGCGATCGGGTGATTGATATCGACCTGCTTTTATACGGTGACCTGGTGCTGGATACTCCCGAATTGAAGCTGCCTCACCCGCTGATGCACGAACGCCGCTTTGTGATGGGGCCGTTGGCGGAGATTGCACCGGACCTGGTGCATCCGATATTAAAGAAAAAGATGCGGGAGTTGTTGTGAAAAATAGTATCTTTGTTTCCGTGCATAAATAAGTTTGTTCATGTTCAGATATTCGGCTTTCATACTGTTCCTTTTTTGTTTTTATTCCGGTTTGGCGGCCGCGGATAAGACTGATGACGATGCCTTGCTGTTGCAGCTGGATAAGATGATTGAGCAACGGGAGGTCTATCAGGAGAAGGTGGAAAAGGAGATTACAGAGCTCCGCAAGATGCTGGATTATGTGGGAGACGATAAAGCTAAGTTTGATATTCTGGGCGATTTGTTTGTCATGTACCGCTCCTTTAAAGTCGATACGGCGCTGATTGTAGCGGAGCAAAGGCTGCAATTGGCAGACAGGTTGGGTGAAGAGTATGTTAATCAAGGATTAATGAACCTGGCCGACGCTTTGAATAAGATAGGAAAACATGAAAATGCGTTGAATGTTCTTGACAGGGTGAAAAGAACCGGGGCGGTACGGAAGGATACTTACTTTTATTATCTGTATCATACTACCTATCTGTCCTGCTATAATGATGAAACGGAGGCTTCCAGGAAGCGGCTGTTTATGCGGCAGATAAAGGCTTATAAAGATACTTTGATAGCTATCAGCGATCCTAATACGGCCAGTTATGTGACCAATCAGTGCGGTCGCCTGGGTTTGCAGGGAAAATGGGATGAGGCTATCCGGATACTGACCGGATATTATGAACACTGTACGGATACGAACCCCGACAAGGCGAGGGTGGAATATCTGTTGGCGGAATTATATTTGGGCAAACGTGACATACAGCAGGCAAAGCACTTCCTTATCCGGGCTTCCATTACCGACATAGCGAATGCCAAGAAAGTATATATGTCTTTGCAGCAATTGGCAATCCTGCTTTTTCAGGAAGGAGACATTGCAAGAGCATATAATTATATCTCCTGTTCACTGGAAGATGTGAGCTTCGGGAAAGCCCGTTACCGCATAATAGATATTGCCGAATATCTTCCTATTATCAAAGCGGCCAATGACAGCCGCATCAAGGCTGATAGAGACAGGGTCTTGTTTTTTCTTTTGGCTTTATCCGTACTTGTTATTGCATTGGTAATCGTTTTCTTTTTCCTTCGTAAGAAAAATCATAATCTGCTGAAGGTAAAGAAGTCGTTGGCCGAACAGAACCAACGCTTACAGGAAGTGACCGGAAATCTGACCCGGATGAATGAAGAGATTAAAGAATCCAACCATATTAAAGAAGAGTATATCGGTTTGTTATTCAATATCTGTTCCGAATATATTTATAAGCAGGAGAATAACCGCAAGAGTTTACTGAAAATCGTCAATACCGGTTCTATGGCGGATATTTCCAAAATGCTTCATAATCAGTCTTCGACAACGGAAGATTTCAAACTGTTCATCAGTAAGTTCGATACTATCTTCCTATCTATATTTCCGGATTTTGTGGAATCGTTCAATGCTCTTTTGAAAGAGGATGAACGTATACAGGTGAAAGAAGGCGAGTTGCTGACTCCCGAATTACGTATCTATGCACTTATCCGTTTAGGTATCAACGATAATTCCAAAATTGCCAACTTCCTTCACTATTCGCTTCAAACCGTATATAACTATCGTTTGAAAATGCGGAATAAAGCGATTGTTCCCGGAAAAGACCTGGCTGTTCAGGTACAAAAGCTTTAAAAAACACTTCCTCCGGACTTACTTTTACAACATATAGTGTGTTTGGTATGTCGTTGTAAATAAATGTATTATCCTATATAATACTTTCCTTTCACTTACTTTTTCATTCAGTGTCTTTGTTCGGCGAATTTGTAATATCTACTTTCGCTCACAATCTAATTCATACCGGATTTTCGGTATACTTTGTTACACTTTAATTTAAAAACATTATGAAAGGCAAGAAAAATCCAGAGACTTTTGGAGGAAAGTGGCGGTATCTGTTTATGATACTCGCTTTGGTTTTCAGTGTAGGGGTTTCTGCACAAAAGACAGTTGTGAAAGGCAATATCCTTGACAGGGACAATCTACCCGTTATCGGAGCCAATATTTTGGAAAAAGGGACGACAAATGGAACAATCAGTGATGTAGATGGTAACTTCACAATCACTGTAAGCAGCCCCAAAGCTGTTTTACTCATTAAATACATCGGCTATAAAGATGTGGAAAAGGCGGTTTCTCCAATGATGAAAATTGTGATGGAGGAAGATAGTGAGATGCTCGAAGACGTAGTCGTTATAGGTTATGGAAGTGTGAAGAAGTCTGATGCGACAGGGTCGGTAACCGCTATCAAGCCGGATGATTTCAATAAGGGACTGCGAACTACCGCCCAGGATGCATTGGTAGGTAAAGTGCCGGGCGTAAATGTTGTTGCAAGCTCCGGCGCTCCGGGAGCGGGTGCTACTATCCGCATCAGAAGCGGTGCATCGCTTTCCGCATCCAATGATCCGCTAATCGTTGTTGACGGTGTACCGGTGGATAACTTCACTATCGAAGGTGGTGGAAACGTAATCGGCGGTATCAACCCGAACGATATCGAGACATTTACCGTATTGAAAGATGCTTCGGCAACTGCTATCTACGGTTCCCGGGCATCTAATGGCGTGATTGTGATTACTACTAAGAAAGGGTCCGATTCCAATCTGCGTTTCAACTATTCCACTAACCTTTCTGTAAGTACCATTACGGAAAAATTGGATGTGCTTTCTGCCGATGAATTCCGTGAATTTGTTCCTACGGTATCGGGTGTCCCGGGTTCTGTAACTTTAGGGACGGCTTCCACGGATTGGCAGGATGAGATTTACCGTACGGCATTCGGACAAGAGCACAACTTTTCCGTTTCCGGCAAGGTGAAGAAAAATGCACCTTATCGTCTGTCGGTAGGCTATAATAACCAGAACGGTGTGGTGAAAACAAACAACTACGAACGCTTTACTTTTAATGGCGGTATATCACCCAAATTCTTTGATAACCATCTTACCGTTGATTTGAATGTTAAGGTTTCGTATGAAGACAATCAGAAAGTAGATGAGAGTGTCGTTAATAATGCATTGCGATATGACCCTACCCGTCCTGTTATGACCGGAAGTGCAACGGGTGCTGATGAACCGGGACTGGGTTATTTCATCTGGATGAATGGAAACTCCCCCATGGCTATCCAAACCGATAATCCTGTGGCACAGCTTGAATTGCAGGATTTGCATAATAAAGTGACCCGCTCCATCGGTAATGCTGCTATCAATTATAAGGTACATCGTTTGGAGGATTTGCAGTTGAATGCGAATTTGGGTTATGATGTGCTGAAAAGCAAATATACCAAGAATGTGCCCGATATGGCCGGTATGATGTATACATCTAACATGAAAGACGGTACAGGGCTTGTGTATGATTCTAAACAGAACAAGCGTAACTACTTGCTGGACTTATATGCCAACTATGCTCATGTATTCAATGAAAAACATAATTTCAGCGCAATGGCGGGATACGGTTGGCAGCATTTCTGGAAGAAATTCGATGCAACCACTCTTTCTCCGAAAGGAAAAGAACTGTTTTCGCCCAATCATTATGAGTCTGAATATTACCTGCTCTCTTTTTACGGACGTCTGAATTACTCGTATGACAACCGCTATATGATTACCGCCACTTTACGTTCGGATGCGTCTTCGCGTTTTGCCAAAGATAACCGCTGGGGATTATTCCCTTCCGTAGCGTTGGGATGGAAAATCAGTCAGGAAGCATTCTTGCGCGACTCGGAAGTGTTGTCAGACTTGAAACTGCGTTTGAGCTACGGTCAGACCGGACAGCAGGATATTCTGAATGACTATCCGTATATGACTACCTTTACGGTATCTTATCCGGAATCTTGTTATCAATTCGGAGACAAATGGTATTATACCTATCGTCCGAACGGTTATGACTCGGATATTAAATGGGAGACTACCGAAACCTACAATATCGGTTTGGATTACGGTTTTCTGAACAACCGCATTTACGGTTCTGTCGATTATTACCAACGCCATACGAAAGACTTGCTGAATACTATCAATGTAATTTCAGGAACCAACTATTCTTCCGTCATCACAACAAATATCGGCGAGATGGATAATAAAGGTGTGGAATTTGCCATCAATGCAGTGCCGGTACATACAAAAAACTGGAAATGGACAGTAGGCATGAATTATACGTGGAATGATTCTGAAATCACGAAGCTGAATGTTATCGATTCGGATGCCAATTTTGTGCAGACAGGAGCCATTTCCGGTACGGGCAAGACAGTTCAGGTGTTTATGGTAGGTCAGCGTCCTTATACTTTCTACCTGGCAAAGCAGGCCTATGACGATGATGGCAAACCTATGGAAGGGCAGTATGTGCAGCCGGATGGTTCCATCTCTGCCACGGAAACCAAATATGCTACGGACAAAAGCGCATTGCCTACTTCCTATCTGGGATTCAATACCCAGCTTACTTATAAGAATTGGGATTTTGCCATCAGCGGACACGGGGCATTCGGCAACTATGTATACAACTATGTGGCTGCCGACCAGTATGTACAATCCGTGTACAGCGATCAGGGCAACTTCTCCAACATATTGCGCAGAACCAAAGATTCCGGTTTCCAGAACCAGCAGCTTTATTCGGATTATTTCCTGGAAAAGGGCAACTTCTTCCGTATTGACAATATTTCTTTGGGATATACGTTCCAGAAGTTATGGAATAACTCCAGCTCTTTACGCCTGACGTTCGGTGTACAGAATGTTGCTACCTTTACAAGCTATTCCGGTATCGACCCGGAGATTTACAGCGGTATCGATAAAGAGGTATATCCCCGTCCGCGCGTATTCTCATTAAGTGCTAATTTAAATTTCTAACGGCTTAAAACTATACAATATGAAAAATATAATTGCTTATTCGTTTATTTTGTTCTTCGCGGGCATAAGTCTGGTTTCTTGCTTGGGCGACCTGGACACGATGCCTTTGGATGATAACCAGCTGGTAAGTGAAAAGGTATACCAGACAAAAGACGGCTACACCGGTGTTTTGGCAAAGTGTTATGCATCACTGGTTCTGACAGGGCAGAAAGGTGGTGACGGAGGTGACGGCGACCTCGAAGGTGCTAATGAGGGCTATTCCGGTTATGTGCGCCTGTTGTTTTATTTGCAGGAGTTGAGTACGGATAATTTTTTGATGCCTTCCTCTTCCAACGGTTTGCGTAAATGTTTGAATTTGCAGTGGGATGCTTCCAATGCTTCGGTCATTACATGGACTTACCAGAGACTTTATATGAGTATTGCCTATTGTAACGAGCTTTTGCGTGAATGTACGGAAGGCAAGTTGCAGAGCAGAGGACTTTGGGAAGAGATGAAAGATGATTATGTGAGCTATCGCGCAGAAGCCCGCTTCATACGTGCTTATTGCTATTCGATGCTTTGCGATTTGTTTGGTGCGGTTCCTTATGTGGATGAAAATACGGGTGTGAAAGAAATTCCGGTTCAATATACGCGTAAGCAGATTTTTGAGTTTGCAGAAAGTGAATTGCTGGCTATCGAAAACGAACTGAAAGCTCCGGGAAGCAATGAGTACGGACGTGTTGACCGGGTAGCCGGCTGGTTCCTGCTGGCCCGAATGTATCTGAATGCACAGACTTGGATTAATGAGAATAAATACCAGGAAGCATATGCTTATGCGGTAAAAGTCATTGCCGACGGGCATTATCCATTGGCTTCCGATTATCGTGAAATCTTTTTAACGGATAATAATACCTGTAAGGAGATTATCTGGCCGCTGGTACAGGACGGCTTGCGTGCACAGAGTTCTGCCGGAACGAATTTCTATGTGAAAGCTTTTGTAAACGGTCCTATGGATGAACTTTATAAGACCGGTGTCGGCTCCAGAGGCTGGGGTAATGTCCGCGCTAAAGTATCGTTGGTGGATGCGTTCGATGCGGATGATGTCATGTTCGACGGCAATGATACTTGGGGAAATAATAAAAAAGATAAGAGAGCACAGTTCATGACCGCCCTTCCCAATCAGGTGAAAGACACATGGGATGTAAATATGGATATGACCAGTACGTTTACATGCGGATACGGTTATATCAAGTGGAGAAACGTTACGAAAGAGGATGAACTTTGTCCTTCGGGAGATGCCTATACTTCCATTGATTTTCCGCTGTTCCGCACAGCAGATGCCTATTTGATGGCTGCTGAGGCCATTTTGCGCGGAGCGAACGGTACGCAAAGTGAAGCGTTGGGGTATGTCAATGAGGTCAGAACAAGGGCTTATATGTCCGGTAAATATGCGAAAAACGGCGTGCGTTCCGATGTGTCCGGTGAAATTACGGCCAATGAACTTAATCTGGACTTTCTGTTGGTTGAACGTCAGAAAGAACTGGCTTCTGAATTGACAAGGCGCACCGATTTGATTCGGTTCGGCAAATATACGAAAGGGAATAACTGGGATTGGAAAAACGGTGTGCGTTTAGGGGCGGATGTGGACGATAAATACAATTTGTTCCCGATTCCGGAAAGTGAACTGACGAACAATCCTACTCTGGTGCAAAACGATGGCTATAAAGTAATAAAGTAAAAATATGATGAAACTGAAACAAATTCTGTTATGTGGTTTGATGGTGCTGTGCTGTGCTCCGCTTGGGGCACAGACATCCAAAGAAGAGATGTTTGCTACTCCTGAGAAGACGGGAGGAGTCTATTGGGCATATCCGTTGGATTTCGCGCCACAGACTAAAGCGCCTAAGGGATATAAGCCTTTTTATATCAGTCATTACGGACGGCATGGTTCCCGTTACCTGATTGGCGACCGTGATTATAAATGGCTGGTAGACCTGTTTGAAGAGGCGCATCGTGCACATGCGCTTACCGGTTTGGGTGAAGATACCTACCGGCGTTTGCTCAAGGTATGGGAAGAGGCGGAAGGACATGGCGGGGATTTGACTCCATTGGGAGTCAGGCAGCATCGCGGCATTGCTGAAAGAATGTATGCTTCGTTTCCGGAGGTATTCAAAGGCAATCCCTTTATATCTGCCCGTTCTACCGTTGTATTGCGTTGTGCTATGAGTATGGTGGCTTTTGGTGACCGTTTGAAAGAGCTGAATCCGGATTTGCGGATTTCTTATGAGGCAAGTGAGAAATATATGGATTATCTGAATTATCACACCGACGAATCCAACCGTTTTACTTCTTCCCAGGACGGTCCTTGGGCCGAGGAATACAGGAAATTTGAGGAAGCCCATACCAATCCGGAGCGTTTGGTCGTATCCTTGTTCAAGGATAAACATTTTGTCGTAAAGAAAGTAAATCCTAAGGAATTGATGTGGGGAATGTACTGGGTAGCCAGTGACATGCAGAATGCTGAAACAAAAGTTTCTTTCTATGATTTGTTCGAAGCACAGGAATTATTTGATTTGTGGCAGTGTGTCAATTACCGTTTTTATGTGGGGAATGCCAATCATGCCGATGGAAAAGGTATTGTAGTGGCCAATGCCAAATCTCTGTTAAGAAATATTCTGGACAGTGCTGACGAGGCTATCCGGAAAGGGGGAATTGCCGCTACTCTCCGCTTCGGGCACGATGGTAATGTGATTCCTTTGGTTGCGTTGATGCAGATAGAGAATTGTAATGTTGTAGTTAGCGATCCGTATGAAGTTTATAAGGTATGGAGTGATTTCAAGGTGGTTCCTATGGCTGCTAATGTACAGATTATCTTTTTCCGGAACGAGAAGTCCGGGGATATTCTGGTAAAGGTTATGCACAATGAGAATGAAGTGCATATTCCGGTAGAGACTGATATGTTTCCTTATTATAAATGGGAGGATGTCGAGAGGTTTTATCGAAATTTGTTGAATTGAGTTTTTTGAAGTTAACAATATAGAAACGATTATGGGAGTGCGGCGATGGGATATCGGCGCACTTTTTTTGCAAAAATAGATATTTTGCAGTAATAAGCGTGTTTTTTAGTTAATACTTTGCCCGTTGTGTACCATATTCCCATAAAACCTTTATCTTTGCAGCCGAAAACGATATGTGGAAAGATTTGGGTAGCTTGCAACCACGGAAAAAAATGCTAAAACACATCCTTTTCTGACGGTACTCCGGTGTACCGGGATTTGCATACCTACTCATTAATGACGCTTTCCTCATCTCCTTTTTAATTATTCATTTTTAATTTCTAATTGAAATGGGATACTTATTCACATCCGAATCGGTGTCGGAAGGACACCCCGACAAAGTGGCCGATCAAATATCGGACGCTGTGCTTGACAAACTGTTGGCGTATGACCCCAGTTCGAAAGTAGCTTGCGAAACTCTGGTTACTACCGGACAGGTAGTGCTGGCTGGAGAAGTGAAAACCAAAGCGTATGTTGACCTTCAACTTATCGCGCGTGAAGTAATCAAGAAAATCGGCTATACCAAAGGCGAGTATATGTTCGAGAGCAATTCGTGTGGCGTGCTTTCCGCCATTCACGAGCAGAGCCCCGACATCAACCGTGGTGTGGAGCGCCAGGATCCTATGGAACAAGGTGCGGGCGACCAGGGCATGATGTTCGGTTATGCCACTAACGAAACGGAAAACTATATGCCGCTCTCCCTGGATCTTGCCCACCGTATCCTGCAAGTGCTGGCGGATATCCGTCGCGAAGGAGAGGTGATGACGTATCTGCGTCCGGACTCCAAGAGCCAGGTAACCATTGAATATGATGATAACGGCAATCCTGTCCGTATCGATACGATTGTAGTTTCCACCCAACACGATGATTTCATTCAGCCTGCCGACGACAGCGAAACTGCACAGTTGAAGGCGGACGAGGAGATGTTGGGCATTATCCGTAACGACGTCGTTAATATCCTGATGCCCCGTGTCATTGCGTCTATCCATCACGAGAAAGTATTGTCGCTGTTTAACGATAATATCAAGTATCATGTGAATCCTACCGGCAAATTCGTAATCGGCGGTCCTCATGGGGATACCGGTTTGACCGGACGTAAGATTATTGTGGATACTTACGGCGGTAAAGGTGCACACGGCGGTGGTGCTTTCTCCGGTAAGGACCCTAGCAAGGTAGACCGCAGTGCCGCATACGCTGCACGTCACATTGCCAAGAATCTGGTAGCTGCCGGTGTGGCAGATGAAATGCTGGTGCAGGTATCTTACGCCATCGGTGTGGCGCGTCCCATCAATATATATGTAAATACCTACGGGCGCAGCCATGTAAATATGAGCGACGGCGAGATAGCCAGAAAGATCGATGAGCTTTTCGACCTTCGTCCGAAAGCCATTGAAGACCGTTTGAAGCTGCGTAACCCTATCTATCAGGAAACAGCCGCTTACGGTCATATGGGACGTGAGCCGCAGGTTGTCACCAAACACTTCAAGTCTCGCTATGAAGGCGATAAAGACGTGACTGTAGAACTGTTCACCTGGGAGAAACTGGATTACGTTGATAAGGTGAAAGCGGCTTTCGGCCTCTAATTCTCCGTTCTTCGTTAAAGAAAACAGTAATCAGCATAGCTTTACAGCTATTTATTATAGAAAGCTGCCTTTCTGCCTTCGGAATATTCCGGGGCAGAATGAGCAGCTTCTTTTTTCAAATCTCCTTAAAATCATATACCTTTGCAACAAGGTAATAATTGATATAGCTGAAAGATGATGAATAAGATAACTTCCGTATGCGTATATAGTGCTTCGAGCACTAAAATAGACCCCGTTTATTTTGATGCCGCCCGTGAACTGGGAACGTTGCTGGGGCAGCGGCATATCCGTTTGGTGAACGGCGCCGGTAATATGGGACTTATGGCTGCGGTGGCGGATGCCGCACTTGCGGCAGGCGGTGAGGTGACCGGAGTGATACCCCGTTTTATGATTGAGCAGGGCTGGCATCATACAGGGCTGACCAAGCTTGTAGAGGTGGAAAATATGCATGAACGCAAGCAACTGATGGCGGATTTGAGCGATGCTGTGATTGCATTGCCCGGCGGTTGCGGTACTTTGGAAGAATTGCTCGAAGTCATTACCTGGAAACAATTGGGACTGTATCTGAATCCGATAGTCATATTGAATATCAAGGGGTATTTCGACCCGTTGCTGGCTATGTTGCAGAAGGCTGTAGACGAAAACTTCATGCGTGCGCAGCACAGTGCCATCTGGCATGTAGCCGCGACAGCCGGGGAAGCGGTTGAACTGGTACATACCGTACCTTTGTGGGATGCCTCTATCCGTAAGTTTGCAGCGATATGATAAGTTGGTTGGCGGCATGGATACCCGGTGGAGCGGAAGGTGTGCCTATTCCCTATTCTCCGAGAATGGACGACGGCATCACCATTGTGCTGCTGTGTTGTTTTTTTCTGTCGGCCTATGTGCTTTCCCGTAGCCGTAGGTTTCTGTTGCAGCTGGTAAAGGATTTCCTGTTGCATCGTGAGCGTACCAGCATATTTGCAACCTCAACGGCAGGTGATATGCGCTACCTGCTATTGTTGATTTTGCAGACTTGCATACTTTCCGGGGTCTGCATTTTTAATTACTGCAATGATATTCAGCCTGAATTGGTGCATCATGTTCCGCCTTTTGCGCTATTGGGGCTTTATATCGGGATAAGTCTTTTGTATTTATTTCTGAAATGGATTTTATACTCTGTGTTAGGCTGGATTTTTTTTGACGAAAGTACTACGACTCTCTGGCTTGAGTCATATTCCACCCTGCTTTATTATCTTGGTTTCACTCTTTTTCCGTTTGTGCTGTTTATTGTTTATTTCGATTTAAGTCTGCAACTTACAGTAATAATTGGATTGATTTTAGCCTTTTTTACTAAAATATTGATGTTCTATAAGTGGTTCAAGCTTTTTTGTAGCAATTTACATGGCAGTTTCCTTTTAATTTTGTACTTTTGTGCCCTTGAAATCATGCCTTGTTTTATGCTATACCAAGGAGTGATACAACTAAACGATTATTTGATAATAAAATTTTAGGACGTTGAAAATTAAGAAAGTACTTGTGTCGCAGCCGAAACCGGCATCAGAGAAATCTCCTTACTACGACATTGCCGAGAAGTACGGTGTGAAAATCGATTTTCGCCCGTTTATCAAAGTAGAGAGCCTTTCAGCAAAAGAGTTCAGACAGCAGAAGGTCTCTATATTGGATCATACCGCCGTTATTTTCACTTCGCGTCATGCAATCGATCACTTTTTTCATCTTTGTACGGAATTGCGCGTAACAATCCCTGAGACCATGAAATATTTCTGTGTGACGGAGGCGATTGCTTTGTATATTCAGAAATATGTACAATACCGCAAGCGTAAGATTTTCTTTGGAAATACCGGAAAGTTTGATGACCTGTTGTCTTCCATTATAAAGCATAAGACTGAAAAGTATTTGGTGCCGATGTCGGATGTACATACAGACGATATTAAGAACCTGTTGGACAAGAGTAAAATCCAGCATACGGAAGTAGTCATGTATCGTACGGTAAGTAATGATTTTACTCCGGATGAAAAGTTTGACTATGACATGCTGGTATTCTTCAGCCCTGCCGGTGTGTCTTCTTTGAAGAAGAATTTCCCGGATTTCGAGCAGAAAGAGATTAAAATCGGAACATTCGGCTCTACAACAGCACAGGCTGTCCGTGATGCCGGACTCCGTTTGGATTTGGAAGCTCCCAGTGTGCAGGCGCCCTCTATGACGGCAGCGCTTGATATGTTCATAAAGGAGAACAACAAGGGAAAGTGAAAAGAAGTATGAGTTATGAATTATAAGTTATAAGCCTGTCGGATACATTTATAATCGTAACGAAGCAATAACGGGCGGCGGGCAGACTGCGGAATCTTAGCAGCACTACCTGTAGCCCGTTTTTTCATATCCCCCTCTATATTTTACATTATACCTTATACTTCATGGCAAATACCTTACATAAAGTCGAAAGACTGGATAAAAAAAAGATAATAGAGAAGATGTTTGCGGGCGGTTCGCGTTCGTTCTCGGTCTTCCCGTTGCGTGTGGTGTATTTGCCGGTAGAGGAGCTGGAGGCGGATGCTTCCATTCTTATCAGTGTTTCGAAGCGTCGCTTCAAACGTGCGGTGAAGCGCAACCGCGTAAAGCGTCAGATACGCGAGGCTTACCGTGTAAACAAACATGAACTGTTGAACGCTTTGGCAGAAAAGAAGTGCCGGTTGGCCATTGCCTTTATTTACCTTTCCGACCAGCTGACGGAATCGTCCGTAATAGAAGAGAGGGTGAAGACTGCTTTGGCGCGTATTGTGGAGAAGGTAACCGTATCGGATGCGAATGTGGTAGCCGTAGCGCCTTTGAAACCATGAAACGCCTGCTTTCATATCTGCTGTTGCTTCCTATTTATTTTTACCGGAAGTGTATTTCGCCCATGACTTCCCCTTCGTGCAGATTTACTCCTACCTGTTCTCAATATGCAGTTGAGGCTATTAAGAAACATGGCCCCTTCAAAGGCCTTTATCTGGCGGTAAAACGTATATTGCGTTGCCATCCCTGGGGTGGTTCCGGATATGATCCTGTTCCATGAAATTTCCTGTCGATATACATACGCATCGCTTGCCGCCTGTGCCCGGAACGGCTATTGCGAACCGTTATCCCGATACTTTTGTTCCGGAAGAGGGGGCGTGGTATTCGGTAGGCATACATCCCTGGCATATCCCGGCAACCGTTACTCCGGTTGTTCGGAATGAAATGAATGTTTTGTCTTCTTTAGCCGGGCATCCGCAGGTTCTTGCCATAGGAGAAGCCGGACTGGATAAATTGGCCGATGCTCCGATGGCAGTACAGATGGAGGTTTTTGAATATCAGGCGCGGTTGTCTGTGGAGCTTGACAAGCCTTTGGTCATTCATTTGGTAAAGGCTATGAGTGAGTTGCTGAAGTTGAAACAGCAGATAAAGCCGGCCAATCCCTGGATTATTCATGGTTTTCGCGGGAAACCGGCTCTGGCGGAGGAGTGCCTGAGGCATGGGTTTTATCTCTCTTTTGGGGAGAAATATCAGGAAGAGGCGCTGCGGATAACTCCTGCCGACCGCTTGTTTCTGGAGACTGACGAGAGCTCCGTACCGGTTGCGGATTTATATAGCCGGGCAGCCGAAGTCCGTCGCGTATCTTTGGCGGAACTCACGGAAGCGATACGGGAAAATATCGCCAAAGTCTTTTTTAAACAATAAGAGTTGTTTGTTCGGATAAAGAGTCGTATTTTTGTGGCAGACAAAGTATAAATCAAATAATTAATAGTTAATCATTCGATGAATTTTGTAGAAGAATTAAAATGGCGTGGCATGCTCCACGATATGATGCCGGGTACGGAAGAACTGCTGGCAAAGGAACAGGTGACTGCATATATCGGTTTCGACCCTACGGCAGACTCCCTGCACATCGGACACCTTTGCAGTGTGATGATATTGCGTCACTTCCAGCGTTGCGGCCATAAGCCGTTGGCACTGATAGGCGGTGCTACGGGTATGATTGGCGACCCTTCCGGTAAGTCGGCGGAACGCAATCTGCTCACTGAAGAAACATTGCAGCGCAATATGGCAGGCATGAAGAAGCAGCTGAGCAAGTTTTTGGATTTTGATTCGGATGCCCCTAACCGTGCGGAGTTGGTAAACAACTACGATTGGATGAAGGACTTCAGTTTCCTTGATTTTGCCCGTGAGGTAGGCAAGCATATCACCGTAAACTATATGATGGCTAAGGATTCGGTGAAGAAGCGTCTGAACGGTGAAGCCCGCGACGGTCTTTCTTTCACAGAATTCACTTATCAGTTGCTGCAAGGCTACGACTTCCTGCATCTGTACGAAACCAAAGGTTGCAAGCTGCAAATGGGCGGCTCGGACCAGTGGGGTAACATCACCACGGGAGCCGAACTGATTCGCCGTACCAATGGCGGTGAGGTATTTGCCCTGACAAGCCCTCTGATTACAAAGGCGGACGGCGGTAAATTCGGTAAGACGGAATCCGGCAATATATGGCTCGATCCCCGCTATACATCTCCTTATAAGTTCTACCAGTTCTGGCTGAACGTAAGCGATGCCGATGCAGCCCGCTACATCAAGATATTCACTTCTTTGTCCAGGGAAGAAATCGAGGCTCTGACGGCCGAGCACGAAGCAGCTCCGCACTTGCGTGTCCTGCAGAAGCGTCTGGCTAAGGAAGTCACCATTATGGTACACTCCGAAGAGGACTACAACGCGGCTGTCGATGCGTCCAACATTCTTTTCGGTAATGCCACATCGGAGGCGTTGAAAAAGCTGGACGAAGATACTTTGCTGGCTGTGTTTGAGGGTGTTCCCCAGTTTGAGGTATCCCGTGATGCGCTGGCTGCCGGTGTAAAGGCGGTTGATTTGTTCGTAGACAATGCGGCTGTATTTGCATCGAAAGGCGAAATGCGCAAACTGGTACAGGGCGGCGGCGTCTCTTTGAACAAAGAAAAACTGGCTGCTTTCGATCAGGTTGTTACAACTGCTGATTTATTGGATGACAAGTATCTGCTGGTGCAACGCGGCAAGAAGAACTATTATCTGATTATTGCAAAATAAGATGCTGATATGAAAAAATGTCCCGAAATATTTGCATATTTCGGGACATAGTTCTATCTTTGCACCGCTTTTTAACAGAAAGCACATATGTTTGGACTATGGTGTAATGGTAGCACAACAGGTTTTGGTTCTGTTTGTCCAAGTTCGAATCTTGGTAGTCCAACGAAAAAAGCTCCGACAGTCGATGGTTGTCGGAGCTTTTTTCATTAGTATATGGGTTGTGCCAATATGGTGGCACAACTTTGTCTAGGGTCAACGTAACAATCTGAGGGATTTTATATTTAAGCATATAATTTAGCAAGTCTATATAAGAAAAAAGCTCTATCTTTTACTCCTCTGAACTGTGCTCTAAATGCTTTGATTTTAGCATTGAATGACTCTGCTGCGCCATTGGTTGCCCTCCTTTCAAAAAAATTGATTATATCCAGATAATGTGTTTGTATAGAACGTGCGACCCTTCCAAAGGTGAGGAACCCTGATTTATCTACTTCATCATACCACCTTGCC
>NZ_JACOOD010000029.1:0-48967 GCF_014287405.1 Bacteroides sp. NSJ-48
CGGATAGAATTATGTGAGAAAGCACCGAAAAATGGCAATAAGAATGGCATATGAAGTGGTCATGTCCTATCATCTTCATATGCCATCTTATTTTTTAGGGACATTTACTGAATATCCCTCTTTAGACGTTGACGCTGTGCCGCATTTACCTCTTCATACTCTCCACTATCCCCTACCTTCAATAAAGTGGCATATATACTATGTATACCCACAGCAGAAAAACTTCTGGCAGATACAGTCACCGTCGAGTTATATTCTACCGCATCTATCTCGGCAGGAGAAGTGAGTTCTATTGTGGGTGGCGGATATGCGCTATCATCCGAATAATCGGCTTCACTATCACTACAACTTGTCAACGACAAGCCCCATAGCAGGGCAAACATCAGGATTATGGTGTTTTTGATATATTGTTTCATAGCCATTCATTTTTTATTTTAAAGATTCGATTTGCAATTGAAAACAATGTAAGTCTCCGCTTACACTTGTTTCGGTTACCCCCCTAAAAGCCCACTTGTGTGAAGTTAAAACAAATATACAATACTCGGAGTCTCTATTTCTATTTTCCACTTCTACGAAAGAATAGGTACCAGAAGTTAAATTAGAAGTAATTTCCGACTCAAGATTGGACAACAGTGCACGCTTGACAGTGCCTACCAGAACAGTCTGTTCACTTACCTTTTTCTTGAAAACGTCGACAGCCGGAGCTATCAAGTCTTCGCTGTTCAATGATACAGAACAGAAGAGCATATCTATTCCATTCACTGCTTCTGTTTTTGTTTCAAGATATCTGCAATCGTTTTCCACTTCATATTGCGTCATCTCGGAAATAGTGGAAGGAAAAAGCACTGTACTACCGATTATCTTTTTTTCTTCGCTATTATAGCTGCCAGGCACAAACACCGGCACTTTCTTACTCTCTCTAGCAGCCTCCGTACCCGTATTTATGATTGCGGTTTGTCCATAGACAGCATTTGTCCTGTCCAACAATGCCACTGAATGAGTAGTATTTCTGATAGATGACGCCACCTCTTTATAACTACAAGAGCTAAATAAATTTTGCTCAGACAAATGCGCATAAACCAAGACGTTCGTTGTTCTGAACCGGTTCCATTCCGGAATTTCTTCTCCCTTATTATCCTCGTCACTACACGAAACAAACAGGCAAGAAATAACACATATAAACAGCAGATATAGATAGTTTGATTTCATTTTTCATTCATTTTACAAATTCAACTTCAGCAAACAAAGCCCTGTGGTCAGAAACTTCCGGATTGGATAAAACTTTAAACGACTTCACTTTCCACTTATTCTGTGGAAGCCCGAATATATAATCAATCTTGATTGTCGGCTGATCTGCCGGGTAGGTGAATGTATCATCGCAGATTCTCTGCCAGTTCTTCATTACTTCACAAATCACATTAGAATCGTGTCGGGCATTAAAATCTCCTCCCAGCAGTGTCGGGATGTCTCCCGTACCAATCCGCTCATTAATCTGTTCGGCCATTGCACTCCTTATCAGATCTGTCGAATGATCCAGGTGAGTCGTCCCTATCCTGATTACGTCTGAAGTTCCCGGTTCCTGAATATCTACATATAATAGCGTACGGGGTTCTTTGGCTCCGTCTATTCCTTCAAAAGTTTTGTTATTGATATAAACGAAAGGATATTTTGAAAGTATGGCCACTCCATATTCTCCACCGCCAGTATCCATCGCTTTCCCGAATACGGAAAACAATCCCAACTCCGCAGCCAGTTGCGTGGTGAAATCTTGTTTTTTATTCCTTTTTGTGTTGTAATCTATTTCTTGTAACATTACAACATCCGGATTGTATTTCCTGATAAATACAGCGTACTCTTTCACCGAGTAACCAGTCATCTCTCCGGACATTCGACAATTATAGCTCATTATTTTAAGAGCCTGCGCATACGTACTTTGATACGCAAAGAAGAAAAGGCATACCCATACAACGGGTTTTAAAAGTGCTCTCATAAATTTATTTTTTATTATTAGATTAAGTTGACTTATTCAACGGTATATGTATATTCCGATATTTTTTTAAAGCTAACCGGCGTGATGGATTGCATCACCTCCAACACATAGTTCAAATCGTTCCCTTTACAAACAAAGTTGTACGTAAACGAAGCAATCTTTTCGTTTTTAACTGCAATTTCTATATCAAAATGCCGCTGGAGTGTTGTAAGCACTTCTTTCAGTGATGCATTTCTGAAAGTAAGTTGGTTCCCCTTCCAACTCGAAGCATCATCATGATATCTATCAGTTTTTATTTTTATTACATTACTTCTTTTTTCATAAACTGCAGTTTGTCCAGGAAGTATTTGCTGCATAGGTCTACGACTTCGTATATGCCCGATATTTATACTTCCTTCGTCGAGTGTAGTTTTGATTACCTTATCTGAAGGATATGCTTTTACATTGAAACATGTTCCTGTCACTTGTATTTTTACATTCTCGGCAAATACTTGAAAAGGGGATTTTTTATTTTTTGCTATTTCAAAATAAGCCTCTCCTTCCAGCGTAACATCCCTGTTGTATTTTGCAAACTGCTCCGGATAAGTCAATTTAGTATCGGCATTTAACCACACCCGGCTACCATCAGGAAGTAATACAAGTAACTTTTCACCTCTCACAGCACAGACCTCACGATAAACAAGGTTTGCCTCACAACGACTTTGATAGAAATTATATCCTGCACCTACTGCAAACAAAGCAATAATACAAGCCACCGCCCACTTAAAGAACAACGGCATTCTGATTCTCCTGTTCTTTCGTTTTTCTTCCTGCATCACAGCTTCCTGAATATTCTTATAAATGCGATATTCATCAAAAGGAGGCAGTTCTCTGTCGCCTAATTCGAGCTGCTTACCTTCTATTATCCTCTGAATATCGTCATCCATATATTTCCCGATGCTATCAACTATTTCAAAGTTCTGACTTGTATGTTTCTTTTTTAATTTCATATTTCAATATCTACTAATAATACACACTGTTACAAAAAAGTATTATACAGGCTACGTTAAACCGTGTTAATTCAAAAGAACGTTCTATATCAGCAAAAAGTGATAGGATCACATTATATAATAAAATACACCAACAGCAGGCTAAGCTCTCCCACTGTCGAGCGAATCTGTTTTAAAGATTGACTATATTGAAATTTAATTGTATTTATTGAAAGATTGAGTTTATCGGCTATTTCCTGATTGGAGTATTTTCCCGAAACTTTCATTTCAAAAACCTTGCGGCGTTGCGGCGAAAGTTGTCCAAGAGCTTGCTGTATGATGTTCATTTGTTCTTGTTTAAGGTTTTCGTTTTGAGAATCGTCTTCCAATTCTAAAACCATTGAAAGACAATCCTCAAGTAAATAGATATTTTTCTTTGAATCTCTCAACGTATTGAGCAGATCATTCTTCAACATCGTAAAAAGGTATCTGTTTATAGGTTTTGTCTCGTCGATTTCTTCTTTTTTCAGCCAGAGTTTTAAGAATAAGTTCTGCACAGCATCTTCAGCCAATTCCTTATTCTGCAAATATTTAAATGCTAAAGAAAAGGTCTGCGCCGCATACATCTTGTATACAATACTAAATGCCAGCTGGTTCCCCCCTTTCAGAGCCTTAACCAAAGCTTGGGCTTCATCCTGTGAGTATTTCCGGAACATCTTAATTATTTTAAATATAAAAATAAAAACTTATCATCTCAAGTCTTTATTTTCAAATATATTAATTCTTTCTGATATAGCATGATTCGCGAGCAATAAATGAAACAGGCCTCTTCTTTATTTCACCAGTCTTTGATATTTACTGAATAAAAAAGCTGAAAATGATAATAATCCGCCAGTTGTTGAATGAACATCTTTTCGAGTATTTTTCCGCTCAGTTGCATTCACCCAGCTTTCCTCTATTTCCTTTAATTTATTTTCAAGTTGTTTCTGATCGACCGTTACACCTTCCCCGACCGCATTGATGAATGTATTGATATACACCTCCCAGCGTTTTGAATAATAATCACTTATCAGTCCCGCCCACGAACGACTGGCATAATCGTTCAGGCTCCCCCCCCAGGTAGTAATCAAGTTGCGGGCATTCTTTTCATAATAGTCTTTCAATTGAGGGGAATCTCCCATCTTCCGTGCATCATCAATCCATTTATCCAGCGAACAGTAAGGATGAAAGGCATTCAGCTTATCCAAGTCATTCAATATCTCTTTCATTTTCTCGCCGCAAGCTTTCAAAGCCTGATAATCTTTGGCTTCAACCATCCTATCAAACTCCATTTTCACATCAAGAAAGTAGTTTCCAAGCACCTGTCTGCCTACAGTAATCAAATCCAAGCGAAAAGCATCTCTCCGGTCAGAAGGCGCTTCGTTCAGTTTTCGCCAAACCTCTAATAACTCAACATTACTATACACATTACTTGTCCGTTTTTCACTGTTTTTATTCAATTCAGGGCGATACCCGGGTAAAGTACCCAATGTGCGCGGCACCTGTACATAAATGTCATTGAATAATAGTTTCCAAGCATCGCGTACAGGCTGCGACACGCATCCCACATGTCTGTCAGCCAGACATTCAATCCATTTATTATCATCTACATTCAGATTCCATGCTTTCTCAAGAATGTATTCGTAGGGAAATTGCACCACGTCCAATCCTTCCAGCGTAGAGCCGATTCCTTTAAGGTTACCTCCACCGTTCATGAAAGCATTCTCAAGTCGTGCGCCACTTTCTTTGACGTTACCTGTCAAAGTTGTGTTTCCCCCGAAATTGCCCAGATAACACCAAATATAGGGCTGATCATGAAAATGCTCTGTTCTTTTCCATAATTCAACATTTTCACAATGATAATCAAGTAATATCATTTTATTCTGTGGCACTCCTGTCAACAAAGCCTTCATTCGCTCGGAAGTCCATTTATCTTTATCAAAATAAAACATCCACGTCATTTGCATCCATTGGGCTTTGGGATCGGCAGCCGTCAATGTAGCGTACATATCCGATGCTATCTTCCGCAAATATTCAGGTTCGAAACTGGGTGGGTCAACCTCGTTGAAAGGATCTAAACCATAAATATGATCGGTTCCGAAAAGTTTTTTTTGTTCATCAAGAAATAGTTTCTGAATTTTCGCAAACAAAGCATCGTTAGGGTTCAGAAAGTTACAACGGTATGCATCAGCAAAGCCGGCCCATTTGCCCAAATGTTGAATATCAGCCTCGGGATAAATCCGTTTTAAATCGGCAGGTACATGTCCGGCAAAGGCTGGTAATACGGGCTTCATATTCAATTCACGCTCACGTGCGAGTATTTTTTTCTGCAAGCTTACCTGGTGTTCCAACCATTCCATCGGTAACGGACCATTCCAGCGATCTATGTTAGCCATCCGATGCCAGGGCAGATACGGCGGTCCCGTGAAGTAAGAGCGTATTTCGATGTCCGACATTCCCATTTTCGACCAGACTTTATACCACACAGCTTCTTGTCCGGTAATTGCCAAAGGCATATTTATACCATTAAGGGCCATCCAGTCAATAAAGCGCTCCCATTCTTTCCATTGCCACCAAGGCATCGTGTAACCATACGTGCAGTAATTCAGGAAAAAACGAGTATCCACTCTCGCTTCCGAAACAACTTTCTCACCAACCATCGGCAATTCTTCAGGGATTTCAACGGCTATATCCGCATACCATGACACTGTAGTGAGACAGTAATATTTCAAGTAATGGTTCAGTCCCATCGCCATTGAATTGGCGTTGTTTCCACCGATTACAATTTTATCTTTTACGGACTCTATCGTAAAGCAGTCTTTCTCTCCTTTCAACTTTTGAAATTGAAAACTCTCGATATATGACGGCAGCAAACGTTTCAATAATGCTTCCGCAACAGCTACATCTTTGTCTTTAGCCTGAAGAACCAACGACATAAGTAGCATAACCAAACATGTGTATACACTTTTTCTTTTCATTCTGATTTATAATTTTATATAGATTTTTCTTTTTAACAAAACATATCCCAACAGCCCATTGAACAACAGGAAAAATACACCGTACATAAATGAACCGAAGTAATTTCCGAATAACGGGTTAAACAAATTGTTGAATACAGCCGTATGGATATGCCAATGCACAAGCAATCCTCCGACTATGCAACTAAACACATAAATTACAAGCGGATTCGCTCCAAATGCTTCGAAAAACGAAAACCACTTTTTATTCTGCTTCACATCAATGATATAAAGCAGCAATGCCAATGACAATGCCGCAATCCCACAAGTAAGCAAAACAAACGAAGGAGACCACAAACGTTTGTTCAAAGGACAGGCATAGCTTAACAAATAGCCGGCAAACAACAGCGTAGTACCTATAAGGAATAGATTCAGCATCCGGCAGTCATTATCTTTAATATCGATGATTATCTTTCCGCAAACAAAACCGATCATTACTTGAGACACAGCGGGAATCGTACTAAGTATCCCCTCGGGATCGACAAACTGGCGGCCCTGAAGATACATGTGGTTAGATCCTAAAATAGCCGAATCAATCATCCCGATGATATTATCCGCACTTTTCTCAAATCCGTTTCCAAATAACTGAAATATAAAGTAGGCAGCCAGCAAAACGATGGCTAATGGCATAAACCACTTATGCGGTATTTTTATAGCCAATAAGGCTGTAATGCCATAACAAATCCCAAGCCGTTGCATAACACCCATCAACCGGAGCCGACTCAAATCAAAATAGTTAGCACTATCTATTGCTGTAAGGAACCACTCTATAACCAGACCGATCAATATTAACAAGAGACTTCTTTTTATGATTTTCGCAATCGCCGGTCGATACTGGAAGTTATACTTACACAAGGAGATGTAGGTCGAAATACCCATCAGGAACATAAACATCGGAAATACCAGATCAGCCGGCGAAAAGCCATCCCACTTGGCATGTGCGAACACAGCATAGTTATAGCCACACTTTCCGGTGTTGTTGACCAAGATCATCCCGGCAACAGTAATACCCCGAAGTACATCAAGCGAAAGTAACCGTTTGTTCGGATTCATAATGCCTGCTTCTTTTAATTACTTATTATATATAAAATAGCTGTTCCGGCAGCTAACACTATCCCTATAAGCGATTCATAAGGTATCAGCTTCAGACGTTCCTTAAAGTTAAGTTCACATACCCCTCCTGTCGCATGAAAGAACGAGCCATGTGGCAAATGGTCAAGAACTGTAGCTCCGGAATTAATCATAGCCGCTCCCCAAACCGCAGAAATACCTATAGCCAATATCGTTTCAGCGAACGAAGAAGAAGCCAGTGTCGCTCCGGCTGTTGTCGATGCGGTAGCCGCCGACATCAACGCGCCTGATATAGGAGCAATCAATACATCACTCATATGAGCATGATCCAATCCTGTAAGAATCCAATCTTTCAAAGAAGAGTTCTTTATGATGCCGGCAATAGTTCCAGTTCCTATCAACAGAATAGCTACCACAGACATCTTTTGCAGCCCATATGCTATACTCGGAAGAATATTTTTCCATTGTTTCATACAGATAGCACCACATAACCCACCGACCGGCAAAGCTATCAAAGGATCGATATTAATTCCTACCGCAGGACGTAATGCCAATAAAACAATCGTAACAACAGGAGCAATCAGACTGGTTCTTAACGAAGGAAGATTTCTCTCTTCCTCTTTATCCTCTGTTTGCATCATTGTTTTTTTGTTTTTTACCGATTGAGGCATTAGACGAACAATAACGAAAACAGTGAAAAACAAACCGATCACTGCCGGTAAAATATTGGCAAACATTACAGCCGATAGATCTGCATTAAAATTTCCGGCTGCTATAATGGTGTTCGGGTTAGGTGATATGATATTTCCACATTTACCTCCCCCGATCATAGCAATAAGCAATACAGATGGAGACAGGTTTAGACGCTTGCCTATCGAAAGAGCCACCGGCGCAACGGTTATCACTGCCACATCAATAAAGACGCCTACCGTACAAAGCAACATCGTTGCGAGTGCCAATGCCATAAATACCCGTTTTTCACCCATTTTGTTTATAATCGCATTGGAGATGACCGTGGTAGCTCCGGTTTGTATCAATATGCCTGACAAGACTCCGGCTGTCAGAATCCGCAATACCGCCGGGGTGACCTCTTTCACCCCTTCGGTCATCACCGTAACGGTCTCATTCAAAGATAGTCCTCCCAACAACCCTCCGACTACCGCTCCGATAATCAGACTGTATGTCGGAGAAAGCTTTCTTATGATTAACAGTATGGATAATGAAAGCCCGATTAATGCGCCTATCGCTGTCATTGAGTATTATTTAGTAAATTGTTTTATGATTCTCACCACCTGTCGTACCGTTCTCTCTATGTTTTCTTTCGTAAACTCCGGTTGCATCGCCTCTTCAAGTGTTACCGGAAAAGGTTGAATAGGCAGTACGGCAGTAAACCCCATCCTATTAAGCGCTTCGGTGGCTTCGACTGCTCCCCCAAACGCTATCACCGGAACCTGACATTTCTCACCGACACGTAAAATTCCGTCCAGTGCCTTTCCCATACCAGTCTGGCGATCCAGTTTCCCCTCTCCAGTCAGTATCAGATCTGCCTGTCGAACGACCTCCTCGAAACGAAGCGTTTTCAATATAACTTCTATTCCGGATTGCAATTCTGCATTCAAAAACGGAAGCAGGCCACCTCCCATTCCTCCGGCAGCTCCGGCACCGGGAAGCTGCGATATATCCATATTTGTATATTCCTTTATCACCTGTGCATAATGCCGCAACCCATTGTCCAACTCTATCACTTGCAAACTATTTGCCCCTTTTTGGGGAGCATATACATAGGCCGCACCCTCTTCTCCAAAAAATGGATTACTAACATCACAGGCAATCATAAATTTACTATCCTTCAATGCCGGATTTAATTGGAAAATATCTATTTGATGGACTTTTATCAGATTTTCGCCGACAGGCTCCAACTCACCGTTTCCACTATCTAAGAAACGTGCACCTAAAGCCTTCAGCATACCTATTCCCGCATCATTCGTAGCACTTCCGCCGATCCCGATAATGAATTCCCGACACCCGCGTTTTAATGCGTCAGCAACCATTTCTCCAACTCCATAAGTCGTAGTCTTCATGGGATTTCTTCGATTTGAATCAATCAATGGCAGACCGCAGGCCGAGGCCATTTCGATAATAGCCATCGCACCATTGTTTACGATGCCATACGATACTTCAATTGGCTTCATGAATGGATCATGCACCCGACATGACACCGTTTGAGCATGAAGGGCAGAGCATAGAGCTTCTGTAGTCCCTTCGCCGCCATCAGCTATGGGGAAACGTATAATCTGACAGTCGGGTAATTCCTCCTGAATCGCTTTTTCGGCAGCTTTTGCTATCTCGAAAGAACCGACCGAACCTTTAAACGAGTCGAATGCCAATACAATCTTTTTCATAAAAGCTATCACTTATTTGTTTTCTCTATTAAATTCAATGCAGCCTTAACCGGGTCATCAAACGGAGTCGTACTGTTGCTCCAGGGAGATGTAATCCATTGCTCCTCCCATTCCCGGATTTTATCCCGGTTTTTTGTGAAATAGAGCTGTATACGAGGGATATAGTAGTCTTTAATCAGTCCGCTCCAGAAACGGGCGGCATAATCCTCCTGGATACCACCCCAACTTGTAATCAAGCGTTTGGCATTTGCTTCATAAGCATCTTTTTCCTGAAGAGTTGTTCCGCTATTGCGCGCAAGTTCCACCCATTCTTCTAATCGATATAAAGGATGAGAAGCCAACAGCCTGTCAACGTCCATCAACAAATCAACAGTTTGTTGCAGATTACGTTTCGCTGCGAGAACACGATTCTCCAAATCATCTTTTAGGGCCTGCTTATAAAAATTCTCAGCTTTAGCCGCTACATAATACGAAACAAACTCTATGAGGTCGTTTCTGTATAATTCAGAGCTTTTCAGTTCGTCAGCGCAACTAGCATACAAACGTATAGCTTGCAAATAATCATCACTAAGGTCGATTTTACTGATCCGCCGTTGATCGGGAATTACAGTTTGCCAGGTAAAACGGGGGTATGAATACAAAGAACTATATGCTGTCTTCCGAAAGAGTTTCCAAGCTTCCTCCATGGCATCGGGATATCCCCCATAACGGGCCTCACAGTACATCTTCATCCAATCGTCCAGATCGATACTATCTGATGACCATCCCATATCGGCCAACAATTCGTAAACAACCTCATTGTTTTCGAGTCCTTCAGGGGCAGAACCGAACCCAATCAAGTTACCTTTATTAGCTGCACGTAACGCTTTGACCGAGGAGCTTGCATACATGTCCAAGTCTCCTGTCATGGTGTTTTTCCCGCCAAAGTTGGGTACATAGCTGAATATCCATTTCTTTCCGTAAAATCCATCATGTACTTTCCATGTTTGTTCGGTGTTCCATACCCATTTCGGATAATCATTGCCCAAATCAATGATAATCATTTTATCATCAGGTACATTGCTCAACAGGGCTTTAAGCGATTCTTTATCCCAGAATGAATGTTGATATCCGAATGTCCATCCCTGTGTAACCCAAACGGCATCCGGGTTTCCGGCTGCAATTGATTTATAGATCGTTTCTCCATACTCGGCCAATAACTTATATTTCGCTTCTTTATCTTCCTTATCGATAGGCAGTTCCATCTCATTAAAACTATCCGAGAGATAATACGTATTTTCTCCAAACTCTTTTTCCCACTCTTCGACAAACAGTTTGCCTATCTCTTCGAAGAAAGGCGAATCCGGTGGCAATACATAGGCATTGTACTCTTCATCAAAACCACCCCACCGCATGTGTCGGAATTGCGTATCGGGATGTTTCTGTACGAATGCTTCTGGCACGAAACCTGCAAACGCAGGTGCTATGGGCTGCATACCCAACTCGCGCATACGGGTCAGGATTTGATGCTGCAAAATGATTTGGTTCTGCTGCCAGGCATCAGATAAGGGACCGTCCCACTTGTTCAGATTGCCCATGCGATGCCAGGGAAGGTGTGCAGGGGCAGTGAAAAATTCACGGATTTCTTCTTTAGCCAATCCCATACGCAGCCATACCCGTTCCGCAATGGCCTCGCTAGCCACGGTAGCCAAGGGCATATTTACCCCATAAAGAGCCATCCTGTCAATTTCCTTCTCCCAACGCTCCCAGTCCCAGTAAGGGGTAGTGTAGCCGAATGTACAAACATTAAGAAAATAGCGCAACTCATAAGGGGACACCTGTTCATACAATTCATAATCAGGCCACGGCATCACCGACGTTATATGTTCACCGCTCCATGTTTTCATACTCTTGCAGGCCTCTTTCATGTACGTATGAAAAGCGTAACAGATAGCAACGGAGCTACTTCCCCTTAGGGTAAGCCGGCCGTCGCTTGCTATCACTTCGAATATATCTTTACCATCGGATGGTTCGATATATTCAAAGTGGATAGACTGTGCTCTTTCCCCAATCTGACGTTCTATTAACTGTTTGGCGGGGGTGATAATATCCGTCTTAGGCTTGTGGCATGAGCAGAAAAAAAGCGTTGTTGAAATCAGTAAATACTTGATTATTGTATGTATCATAGAAAATCATAAATGTTATAAGTGAGTATCAATATTTTTTCTTCGATGCTTCCTTCACATATTCCAGTTCCGTAATAATCGGTAAATGGTCTGACAAAAGCGACTGAACAGTTTGCGTACTAATCACACGCCATCCTTTTTGCGGGTATGCAAACAAGTAATCGATCTTAATCACAGGTTTCCATGCCGGCATCCCGAAATCATCGTTACTCGCAGCAAACCAACTATCCATACCACGTATTGCCTCGGAGTAATGACGCGCGTTGAAATCACCTCCCAAAATTATAGGATATTTATAATTTTTGAAATGCCCGGTAATAAATTTTATTTGCTCCGCCCTTGTTTCTTGAGAGTTGACGTCCAGATGCGTAGAGGTAAAAACAATGGTATCATTACCCATTTCGAATAATCCCTCCAGCATGGCCCGCCTCTCATGCTCTTTGACCGGATGGGGCAGCATTATCTTTTGTACAGAAATATATGGATATTTACTTAACATCCCAATACCGTAATAACCGGTAGAATAGTCAATCGTCTTTCCGTAAAGCCCAAACATCCCTGTATGATAGGCAAGTTCGGATATAAAATCCTTCCCCTTCTGATGCGGGGTACGCTTACGGTCTGTTTTGCTATCCACTTCCTGAAGCGCCACAAAATCAGGCTTGAAGGATTTGATATGATGAGCTAGTTCCTCTAAAGATGCCAGTTCGCCAAATCTCAAATTATAGGTCATTACCCGCAACCGTAGAGTATCTTGCGCATAGGCAACACCCAAAGTCAGGCATAAAAACAATAATAAATATTTCTTCATTGAATACATGGTTTCTATTTTTTAATGATTACTTTTCCCAGCCCGGATTTTGTCCTAACAGAGGATTCTTCTGACGCTCGGGATTAGGCACGGGCCACAAATAATGTTTCGTTGCGTCGAAGTAACGCGCGCCGCCTTCCGCGGTAGACTTTTCGTAGATAACATCACCAAACTCATCTACTCCGGTATCGGGATATGGGTTGGCGCCCAAATCATTCATACAAACTTTCAGGCTAGGACCGGTGATGGCACGTCCAAAGCGGAGTTCGCCTTCACGCCAGCGCATCACATCGGCATATCTAGTTCCTTCACCTGCCAACTCAATGCGACGTTCTCTTCTCAATTCGGTTTCGAGATCCATCCCCCATGCGCTAAGTTCGTCAAGGTTCATACGATGCATATTCACACGATCTCTAAGCCTGTTGATGGAGTAGTCAATCTGTGCTTGTGTCAGATTCTTGCCTTGCAGTTCGAAAGTGGCTTCGGCATAAATCAGCAAGATTTCGGCAAAACGGATGACATTAAGATTCCCATGTCCGTCTACACTCGAACCGGCCAAATCAATATCGTTATACTTTTTCAGATAGAAGCCTGTACGGCTATTTGCCCCCACACGGTTATTATTTTGCAATGAAGCAAAACGAGGCAAATTAAATGTCTCGTTGGCCTTATCCGCATCAGGGTCACCGTCATCTCCTCCCGGCCATTTGTCACCCGGAGCATATAAAGTCATCTTCATTCTAGGATCTCTGTTCCGGAAGTAATCCACATAATGCTCTTCAGGCGACTTGTATAACGATGAGGTCTGCACACCGGTCTTTTTATAATATTCCAGTCCGGTTTTTGCCGGCTTACCGTCTGTACACAGATAAGCATCCACTAACGACTTTGTCGGATTGAGACGTATGTAGTCTGTCGGACTGCAAGTTTCATTGGGCAGACTTTGCGTACGGATTTCGGGTACAAAAAGGCTATATACGATGGCTTCGATATTTTTCGGATCATTCTCGACATCCCCTTCGTGATGGAACAGTTTTTCATATTCATACAGGCCATAGGGACTGTTTTCGATGATATATTCACTCGTTTTTGCAGCCAGTTCCCACCTTTCGTTTTGCAAGGCAATACGTGCCAATATAGCCAAAGCGCCCCAGCGGTCGAGTCTTCCCAGCTTGTCTCCTGTATATCTTTCTTCAGGCATGCGCTCTGCCGCCCATTTCAAATCCTCGACGAGCAGATCAATGACTTTCTCTCTAGGAGTACGTTCGATATATGCATCTTCGGGCTGGATGACTTCTCCTACCCAGGGAACATCCCCCCAAAATGTCGTGAGGTAAAAGTACATAAGCGCCCGGATGGTTTTTACTTCTGCGGCATAAACGTCTTTCTTACTTTGAGCTACCTGCGCTTTATTATAATTGTCCAGAAAATTATTGCAGCGATAAATATAACTATACGCTCCTGTCCAATAAGTAGTGAAAGGAAAGCCGTCAGTATAAGAGTGCTTGCCTCCCGAAACCTTACTCAGTCCACTGGTAATATTCCCCCACATAACAGTTTCGGCCGTCGATTCGGTCCAATTCACGAGATAGTCTTTTTGCAAAGCTTCGTAACAGGGAGGCAAGGCATTTTCAAGCTGATCTTCATTTACCCAGAATGTTACATTGTCCGGCTCGTTAGGATTCGTTCTATCCAGAAAATCGCTACATGAGGTAACTATACCAAATAAAGCAATGATTAAAAAGTATTTTGAGTATTTCATCTTTATGGTCGTTTAATAGGTTAGAATGTTACTGATAATCCAAAAACATAGGTTTTTACTTGCGGATAGACATCTCCGCTGGTGGTCCTCACTTCAGGGTCATAAGCTCCGAAGTAATCGGTTTTAGTAAACAAGTTATCTGCCGAAGCATATACTCTAAGACTATTAATGCCAAGAGGTGCCACCATTCGGGCAGGAAAACGATAACCTATCTGAATATTCTTCAGGCGCAAGTACGATGCATCCTCTTTCCAGTAATCACTGAAGAGCCTATTGTGCTCCTGCGACTGATAAAGCCTTGGATAAGAAGCATTTGGATTCATAGGCGTCCATCTATCAAGATGCTCTTTTTTAGGGATCGAGTAGTCATTGATAAACGCATGCCGAGCCTCATCCTCAAGGTAACCGGCAACTTTGCCTACTCCTTGCAAATAGAAACTGAAGTCTATGCCTTTCCATTCCAAACCACCTTTGATTGCATAAGTATAATGAGGATCTCTATCACCGAACACCACTTTATCGTAGTCATCAACTACCCCGTCAGGAGCGCCGTCAGGACCACTGATGTCCCGGTACTTAATGTCTCCGGGCTGTACAATGCCGTTCTGTGATGCAACAAGAGGAAACTTAGGTTTCTGATACTTACCTGTAGTTGTATTCACCGATTCGAAGTCATACACTTGTGCCAGCCCATCGGTCAGATAACCATAGAAAGCACCTATCGGATCACCTACCCGACGATACGAACCGGAAGCCGTACTGGTCAGAGACTCCGGAGTCCCACCCAAATCGGTAACCTTATTACGGGCGTCCGACAGATTGAACCCGAGATTGTAATTTACATTTCCGATCTTATCACGCCATGACAGATTAAGTTCCCACCCTTTGACATCAATCTTACCAAGGTTGACATAACCTACATTACTACTGGGAACCCCGACAATAGCCGGGACATCGGGACGAACCAATGCATCGATATTTTCTTTCTTATACCAATCGAAGTCCACATTCAGTCTATTGTTCAAAAAACTAAGATCCATTCCGAAATTAAGCATGCGGATGGTTTCCCACTTGATGTCGGGATTACCGATCTTGTTTTGCCAAAGCCCCATAACAGGTGTATTAGAAGCTCCGATAGGATAGGACTCTTCGGTTATGATAGGCGACAAATAAGGATAGTAATTACCGGGAATGTTTTGATTTCCCAACTCACCCCAGGAAGCACGCAGCTTACCCGAGCTCAATACCGGAGTAGCGAATTCCATGAATTTTTCACGTGAAAAGTTCCATCCTACCGAGAATGACGGAAAATATCCCCAACGATTGCCCTTGGCAAACCTTGAAGTTCCGTCGGCACGCAGATTGGCTTCAAACAGGTATTTGCCGTCAAAAGCATAGTTGACACGCCCAAAGTAAGAACGCAAAGCCCACTCATCTTTTGTTCCGCTATTCATAAAATTAATCATACCGGCACTAATAACGTGAATATCCTCAACCATCACATTATCACGCGTAGCACCCAGCGTGCTTCTGCTTTCCCATTCTTGCGAAAATCCCAACAATGTTCCCAACTCATGGCGCCCCATTGTTTTATTAAAGTTCAAGGTGAACTGCAACGTCTGGGTCATAACATCGAGATGGCTTTGTGAGATATAGTCCTTGGCATCTTCATTTGCTTTCAACGGACTACCGTCCGAATAATAAGACAACATCTTCGGATTAAACTCATCCACCTGACGGGTATATATATTAGCAGAATACTGCATACCAGCGTTCAGTCCGTCTATAATTTTAAGATCTGCATTGAATATTCCATTGAGTACCCGGGTTTTCCGTTCTTCCGTTCCCGACTCATAGGCTACCTGCAAGGGATTACGTACCGAACCGTACGACCAGTTCTCACTATCTACCATCCGACCATTCTCATCAGGAACCTGCCACTTGACGGGTAGTAACGGAGACATACGCTGTGACAGGCGGAACACTCCTGATGTGCCGCTATAGCCTAAGTCCTTCTTATAGAAATCGACATAACTCATCTGCCCGGTCAGTTTCAGACGATCATGCACCTCCGTGTTTACACTGATACGCGCATTATGTCTTTTTGAACTGTATCCGTCACCTACAACCAGTCCATCCTGATCCAAGTAACCATACGACATGAAAAATCCGGTTTTCTCGCTTCCACCCCGTGCACTCACATTATGTCCCGTCTGAAAAGCCCGGCTTTTGTATATTTCATCAACCCAGTCAGTATTGGAATATTCGTTAGGATACAGTCCCGAATCATATTTATCGAAAGCCTCCTGTGTATAGGGTTTGGAAAATCCGGCAGCACTCATAGCTTCATTGGAAAGTTCCATATACTCCCTTCCGTTGACAAGTTCGGGCAATGCTGTAGGAGTCTGGAAGCCGGCATATCCGTTATATTGGAATTCTACCCGTTCTTTCTTTTCTCCTTTTTTAGTCGTTACAAGAATAACACCGTTGGCGGCACGCGCTCCATAAATAGCAGATGACGCGGCATCTTTCAACACTGATACGCTTTCGATATCCGAAGGATTCAATAAGTTGATGTCTCCTCCGGCTACCCCATCAATCAAAATTAAAGGCGCTGTACTACTATTGATGGTTCCTGTACCACGAATGTTGATATTGGGCACAGCACCCGGCTGTCCCGAAGAGGCAACGATACTAACTCCGGGAAGCAATCCTTGCAAGCCCGTAGTTACGTTAGTAATAGGTCTATTCTCGATAGCCTCCGCTTTGACCATAGATACGGCACCTGTTACATTTACCTTCTTTTGCACACCATAACCTACAACGACTACATCTTCCAGGCTGACAGCATCCTCTTTCATCACCACATTTACTGTCGTTTCTTTCGCCACGACACTTTCTTCACGGTAGCCCACGTATGAATAGCGAAGAGTGCTTCCATAAGGCACTTTGATGGAATACTGACCATTGATATCGGTGATTGTACCTGTAGTTGCTCCTTTTACCGATACGGTAGCCCCGATAATCGCTTCCGCATTCTCGTCAGTTACCTTACCTTTCACATATAGTTCATTCCTACTCTCCTGCGGCTCGACAGGTTCTGTTTTATTTTGATATTCTTTATTATAAAATAAAATACTGTCATCCAGAAAACGGAATCCGATGTTAGTCCCTTTCAGCAAAAGAGTCAGTGCTCTGTTCACCTCTGTGTCTTTTATCTCCAATGACACTTTCCTATTCGTATCCACAAATTCTTTACTATAGGCTACATTCATCGAAGCCTTCTCCGCTATCTGACTGATAGCTTCTTTAAGAGGAAGCTCTTTGATACTAACCGATATTTTTTGCTGCTGTGCATAAACAAGAGCTGTGACAAATATGCACATTAGAGCTACAATACACCTTCTACCGGTGCATGAAAAAGGAGAATCTTTTTCCATAATATTAGTCTTTAATGTTTATAGTTCAATATCTATTAGGGAATACACGATAGATATTAAAAAGTATTACAGCAAATAAGTTAATGAATATTAATTTAAGAATATGGGGGAAATTTGCCAGAAATTAATCCATAAGTATTGATAAGCATTGAATGGAAAAACAAGTGGAATTTAAGTATTTTCCCTGATCAAGAATAATCAATCCGCCAGCGCCAGTGTCAGCACACTAATCCGCACTCCTTCACCTCCGCCAGCCGCGAAGCACACGCAACAGTGGTATCCCCTGTTATCAATACATCATCCACAATCAGAATATGCTTTCCGACCAGAGAATCCACATGATTCAATTCAAAAATTCCATCCACATTCTCCCAGCACTCGAATACAGATTTGCGTGTCTGTGTCTCCGTATTCTTCCGGCGGGCTACCGATTCCACACATACGGCAATACCCATCACAGCCGCAATACCCCGTGCTGTACATTCACTTTGGTTATAGCCACGGAACTGCTGTTTCTTTTTATGCAATGGTATGGGGATTATTCACATCAGCTCCCTCGAAGAAATCCGAATCCAATAACTCAGCAGCCATATATCTTCCCATGACTGTTCCGATCTCTTTCTTTCCCCCATACTTCAGCTGATGAAGAATCTACCGGAAATCACTCCCTTTCCGGTAGAAGAAATTACATATAGTACAAAGACATTCTTCACCCTTTGACAGCGGCCTGCCGCAAACTATGCAACAACAGGGAAACAATAAAGATAAAAATGAATGGAGCTGGTCTTTTATAAGAAGAAGTGTGTGTTTCATAATAGTAGCAAGGAGTAATAAGCAGACCGTTTCTCCTACATATCCAACGGGGGGACCTCCGCCAACAGTTCCTGAAACAACGGATGCAGGTACCCGTTCGTTGCAATGATATGATGTCCCTCTATAAAGTGGTCCTCACCATAGAAATTAGTAACTTTTCCTCCCGCTTCCTGCACAATCAAAGCTGCCGCAGAATAATCCCATTTTCCGATAAAAGCTTCCGTCCAAGCATCAAAACGCCCCATGGCCACATAACAAATAGCCGCAGCGGCTGAACCGTTCATCCGAATGCCGCCTACCATTCCATAAAGCCGGTCTATCAAATGAAGAGCCGTCCGCTTATATTGCAGATGATTATAAGGCAGCTCGGTAATGACAAACGCATCTTTTACATCCCGGATATCCGAAACATGAATCGCCTTACCATTCATAAAGGCCTTTCCACCTTTCCATGCATAAAAACATTCGTCCCGACAAACTTCATATACAACTCCCAATAAAAGCCCGGTACGGTTGCGCAAAGCAATGCTCACACAATAAGGAGCTTCATCATGAATATAGTTCGTAGTACCGTCCAACGGATCAATCACCCAGAAATAAGGTTCGTCCCGGTAAGTGACCGACCCTTCTTCCGTTATGAAACCTGCTTCGGGAAGTAAAGTGGAAAGAGCTTTCACTACACGTACTTCAGACTCCTTGTCTACATAAGATACATAATCATGTGCATGTTTCTCCTCAACACATTCACGACGGAAATTTTTGCGTTCTTCTTTCAAAAAGTGTCCCGCCTCAGTTGCAATACGGCACACGTCTACTGTAAGCTGCTTTAAATCCAACATTTCAATATCCATTATTAAAAGTGTCTCTAAGGTATGGCTTTTCTCACGAAAAACCATTGAAAGGAATCGCTATTTTCATAAGAGTAGTAAACTTTAAACATTCATAGTAAAGATGATTCCATTGACCTGTATCTCTCATATTTTTCTCAATATATCTCTCATAGCAATTTGCTTAAAAAAAACAATCAACCGTATTTTACAGACCAAACTACTACGTTTTATGCACAGAGTATCTATTAACTATCTGTTTATTACGATAAAAGTCCCAAAGCAGTAACGGTTATTTAAAACCAATCAATTCCACTGCCTTGAATTATTATTGTGCCACTTAATTGGCACAATAATGCCTATTCGTTGGCACAATAATGCCATATCTATGGCACAGTTATGCCAACGAACTGGCAATGATAGTCTGAAAAGCCATTCATACCCATCTGAATAAAAAGAAAACAGACCAGTTTCTTTGATAGCCCACCGCACATTTAACACATCTATTTTTGAACCTTTTATTTTTTATCTTGTTCTTTCTCCAAAAGCCTAAGGTACCAATAGGGCAGGAATTTATATTTAACCTAAACATTATAGAAGTATGAAGAAATTTATTCCCTTATTATTAGCGGTCTTCGCAATAGCATTCGTATCTTGCGAAAAAGACCCCGACATGGATAAGCTGGACAGCAAGTATCTGGTTTATACCAATTATGACACGAAAGCAGACTTCAAAGCTTTCGAAACCTATTACTTACCGGATAGCATCCTTGTTATCGGCAACAGTAAAGACGCCGAATATTGGAAAGACGAAAGTGCACAGGAAATCCTCAGCGCATACGTTGCCAATATGGACAACCGCGGTTATGTCCGTACAGACAATCGCGAAGACGCCGACCTCGGTTTGCAAGTGAGTTACGTAAAGAGCACTTACTACTTTACGGACTACGGACGCCCCGAATGGTGGTGGAACTACCCGGGCTATTGGGATGCTCCTTACTGGGGTAACTGGGGCGGATGGTACTATCCGTATGCCGTAAACTATGCTTATAGTACCGGTTCCTTCATCACCGAATTGCTGAACCTCGACGCTCCCCAAGGCGAAAAGGAAAAACTTCCCGTGCTGTGGACCAGCTACATGAGCGGGTTATTGAGCGGCTCGACCTCTTTCAACACCAAGATGGCAGTGGAAGGCGTGAACCAGGCTTTTACACAATCTGCCTATCTTAACAGAATGAGTGCCCAGCCGAGATAAACTACCGGCTTCTTCTATCCCGATAGAAAGCTATTGTTGAATTTATAAAACAAGAACAAGTATGAAAACATTGAAATATATATCCTTGAGGGCATTCGCAATCGCCGCCCTCGCCCTTGTCTTCGCCATGCCGGCAAAGGCACAGATGACCGATAACGGTTATGCCAACATCGACTGGCAGTTCAATTTCCCCTTAAACAACCACTTTGCCGACAAAGGCAGCGGATGGGGCATGAACTTTGAAGGCGGTTACTTCCTGACGTCCAACTTTGCTTTGGGAGGCTTCCTGGCTTATCATAGCAACCATGAATATTTCAGCCGTCAGACCTTGCCGGTCGGTACGAGCGGCAGTTTGAATACCGACCAGCAGCATACCGTATTCCAGTTGCCTTTCGGTCTTGCCACACGTTATGCGTGGAACCGTGGCGGTGCATTCCAACCGTATGTGGGCGTAAAACTCGGTACCCAGTATGCACAGTTGAAGTCCACTTTCAATGTATTTGAAGCCAATAAAGATACATGGGGATTCTACGTATCTCCGGAAATCGGTTTCAACGTTTACCCGTGGGCTTACGGTCCGGGCCTGCACTTCGCAGCCTATTACAGCTACGGGACCAACAAAGGCGACCTCTTCACTTACAGTGTGGACGGTATGAACAACTTAGGTCTGCGTATCGGTATTGCATTCTGACATACACACCTAAAACTTAACAGAATAAATTAATTGTTTCAAAAAAAAGAGATGCTGCCTAACGATTTCAAGTTAGCCGGCATCTCCTTTTTTTATTCTGATGCGATTACCTTACTTCAACACAGCCCGATATATCGCTTCCTGTATTCTTTCCCGAATATCCGATTTCAGCAATTTTGCATTCCACACCTCCGGATAAATACGGTTGCTGAGGAATACATACACCAAGCCGTTATCCGGGTCTACCCATGCACAAGTTCCGGTAAAGCCCGTATGTCCGTATACCGATGCCGGAGCGGAAAGGGCGCAGGGACTTTTCGCAGGATTCTGCACATCCGGCTTATCGAATCCCAAACCACGGCGGCATCCCTTGGCAACCGTAGTGGTAAAGAGCCTGCACGTCTCCTTGCTTAAATAACGTTTTCCGTTCAACTCACCGCCATTCAGCAGCATCTGATAAATCTGCGCCACTTCCTCAGCCGTAGAGAACAATCCCGCATTGCCGGAAACACCGCCTTGAAAAGCGGCCGATTCATCGTGTACAAATCCTTGCAAAACTGTTTTCCGCAGGAAAGGGTCAACGGACGAAGGCACAATCTCCTCTTTAGACAAGAACCGTAACGGAAGATACCCGGTACGCTTCAGCCCCATCGGAGTATAAAACTCTTGAGCAAGAAACTCATCCATAGGCATTCCCGCACGCGCCTCAACCACCTGCTGCAGCAGAATGAAGCCCACACAGCTATAACGATACCGTTTATCCCTCAAAGGCGCATCCGCTATCTTTTGGAGATACTCCTTTTTAAAGGACTTATTCAACCAAAGACTGTCACAGACCTGCAAAGTATATTCGGCTGTACGTACTTTCGATGTCAGCCCCGGACGGAAACGGAAATTCGGGTTAGCCCACGTCTGCCGCCCGATACGGACAGGATACAGTTTATCCGGTCGTGCCTTAAATAATGTACCCTCGTAACTATCCTCATCAATGGCATCCTGATAGAACAGCAAGGTGGAAGGCAATCCCGACTGGTGGAACAGCAGTTCCCTGACCGTTATATTGCGTTTATCCGTATCCTGCAGGTAGGGAAGATAATCAGACACACGGTCTGTCAGGCTTAAACGGCCTTTATCATAAAGCTTCATTACGGCCAATAAGGTAGCTGTCGTTTTCGTCAAAGATGCAACGTCATATACGGATGCCGGTGTCACCGGAACTGCTTCCTTATTTCCGGTTATATATGTATAAGTACCGAAAGCCTTATTATACATCTCTTTCCCGTCCTTCAAAACCACTACCTGACATCCCGGATAGGCCCCTTCCTGTATGCCTTCCCGAGCAATCGTATCAATCCGTGCCAATAAGCGGGAATCCAAGCCATGCTCTTCGGGAATGAAATGAGACTTTG
Source organism: Bacteroides sp. NSJ-48 (assembly GCF_014287405.1). Taxonomy (NCBI): domain Bacteria; kingdom Pseudomonadati; phylum Bacteroidota; class Bacteroidia; order Bacteroidales; family Bacteroidaceae; genus Bacteroides; species Bacteroides sp. NSJ-48. The sequence continues at coordinate 22,661 of NZ_JACOOD010000029.1, forward strand.
TCTGCGGACTTAAGGTTACCCCTTCTCCGGCAGCAAACAAACTGCCGATACTTGCCGAAAGCCGGCCGTCAGCCACGGCATCCGCATAAAGTATCCCGGCCACCTGCCGCTGTACGTCATCATTCGAAGAATGCGCCAATACCACCGCTTCGGCTGCCGATATACCCTGACGTATCTGTGGCAGTTGCTTGCCGGGAATAAAGCACACATACACCACCGGAACATCCGGAGCAAACTCCGCAAAGAAAGACTGATAAGCCGCCAGACGATGCTCGGTAACACATACCAGAATACGTTTATACTCGGACAGTTTATCTCTCAAAGCCTTACGTCCTGCCACCGGTAAATCTTTTCCCAATTGGAACTCTACCGGATGCGTATATTCGGAAAGCTGCTTGATAAAAGGCCGTAGCTTCGCTGCTTCCCCGACATTCAACACCGCAACGTCTTTAATCGCCGGATCCAGTGGCAGCACTTTCGTCGCATTGCCCAGCACGGTAACAGCCGCCAGATTCAAACGACGAATCAAATCCCGCGTATAGGGTGTATTAATTCGGGTTCCCAATCCGGAAAGACGAACAAGAGGCTTCTTATTCAGCCCAAGTGCATATTTATAAGTCAATACCTTTCTGCATTTCTCCTCCACCGCCTGTTCCGTCAACTCACCGTGCTTTACGGCAGCCAGTATGGCATCCACTTCTTCTTTTATACGCCGGGGAACGAGCAATAAGTCATGCCCCGCCTGCAATGCTTTCAAGCAGAGCGACTCATGTTTGGAAACTCCCTTCATAGCCAAAGCATCTGTGAAGACAAGTCCCCGGAACTGCAATTCGCGTGTCAGCAAGTCATAAACCACATTGCGGGAAAGGGAAGAAGGCAATCCGCGCTGCGCCTCAAAAGCAGGCACTTCCAAATGCCCCACCATAATGCCGCCTACCCCTGCCTGAACAGCTTTTCTAAAAGGATACAACTCGACACTGTCCAAACGCTCGCGCGTGAACGGTAAAACCGGAAGCGATTTATGCGAATCCACGTCCGTATCCCCATGCCCCGGAAAATGTTTGGATACCGAGAGTACTCCGCCGTCTTCCAAACCTCTGGCATAGGCGATAACCTTATTGGCAACGTTCACCGGATTTTCACCGAAAGAGCGGGTGTTGATAACCGGATTCTTCGAATTGATGTTAACATCCGCCACCGGAGCAAAATTCACCTGTACACCAAGTTCCCGGCACTGCCTTGCCATTTCCCTGCCATACTCATAGAGCAGGGTATCGTTCTGTATACATCCCAGTACCATATTCTTCGGAAAGACGGGTGTACCCCGCAGACGCATGGAAAGTCCCCACTCACCATCGAACGTAATCAGCAGAGGAATATCCGCCATGCGTTGCGCTTCATTCGTCAGCATGGCCTGGTTTTGCATCAGTCCGCCGGAAAACAGCAAACCGCCGACTTTATAATCCTCGACAACCTTGCGCAGCAACTCCTTGTTGCCCTTGTCCTGATAGGGGGCGATTGTATAGATAAAAAGCTGTCCTATCCGCTCTTTCAGGCTGAGTGTGCCCAAAACCGAATCCACCCACTGCCTGCATCGCACATCATCCACTGCCGACCTCACCAGCAACGGCTCCACGGGGGGAACAACAGCAGGTGTCGCCGGACAACGTTTCGCATCCGAAGCAAAACGCCCGCAACATCCCATTATAACCAGTATAAACAGTAACAGCCTTTTCATCCGCTATTCCTTCGTCAGTGTCAAATCCAATTCTCCTACAAAAATGCCGCTTCTCCCGGTGTGCAATACCGGAATACTCTTGCCCTCCGCATTCAGGCAGAAAGCCGGTTTCTCCATAAAAGTATGGGAATGACCGCCCAATATTACATCAATTCCCCTGGTTGCCGCTGCCAGCTTCTCATCGCAAACTTCATTCTTAAGACGGAAGCCGAGATGGGAAAGACAGATAACGACATCACACCCTTCCTTGGTCCGCAAAAGGTCGGTTACTTCCTGCGCCGCAACAATAGGGTCGTTGTATACAATGCCTTCACACTTATCGGCCTGTACCAGCCCTTCCATCTTGGGACTCACCCCGAACACTCCGATTTTCATACCTCCGCGTTCCAGGACTACATAAGGTTTCACCAGTCCCTCAAGAACTGTTCCGGTGACATCGTAATTGGCACATACCACCGGAAAGTGGGCCATACGGAACAAACGCGCCATATTATCCAGCCCGAAGTCAAACTCATGATTACCGATAGTCATGGCATCATAGCCCATAAGGTTCATCATCCGGACTTCCACCTCGCCCCGGAAAAGATTGTAATAGGGAGTACCTTGCGAAATGTCGCCGCAGTCAAAGAGCAGTACATCCGGATTCTTGGTACGGAAATCTTTCAGAAAAGTAGCGCGGCGTACCACACCGCCCGCCCCTGCATACGGGTCGGCAGCGTGCAGGTCAATCGGTTCGATACGGCTATGAGTGTCACTTGTGTGCAGAATGACCAATTGCTTGGTCTGCTGTGCCGATGCTGTCAGCAATGCGCAGAACATCAGCAGGCAATATATAGATATACGTTTCATCGAATTCTCTTTTTTAGTTTTCTGTTCTTAATCTTCCACGGTGATTCGTCCTTCCATGCGCGAAGTAATCTTCTTGCCTGCTGCCGTCTGTTGCTCTACATAGTCCATAAACAGACCGCGCAAGGTCGCACCCGGCGGACAATCTCTCTTTTCGGCCTGAATCAGGGCGGTCATATCGCTATTGCCGTCAGCCAGATAATCGATAGTGGCAACCGTGTACAGTTTGTCGTCGACAACCGGCTTGCCGGCTACAGTAGCCCCGAGCAACTTTCCGCTTTTGGTAATCCGCAAGTTCACGCCGCTGACTCCTTCGCCGCCGCGTGCCGCAATGCTCTCAAACAGTTGCTTCAGATAAACACCTTTCAAAGTCACGACACAAAGTGAGTTCTCGAACGGCAGTATTTCGTAGATGTTGCCGCAAGTAATGGGGCCTTCCGTCAGCACGTTCCGCAATCCACCCATATTCACAAGCCCCATATCGGCAGGTTTTCCAAGCACCTGCGCAGCCGCTCCGCGCAGCACATCGGCCACCAGATTGGAAAGGAGGCTTTCGGGAGCTCCTTTATCCATAGACATCTCGGCAGTGCCCACTACCCGGTACATCATACTGTCTATCTTCGCCTTGTAGGGGGCAAGCAACGCCATGGCTTCCGCATCGGGAGCAACATCATAGGTAGAGTCTATCGGCTGCATGCGCCCTTCGGCTTTTGTCACTTCGTAGGCCGAATGGCAAGATGCAAACAAAAACATCACTGCCAACGCTGTTCCTGAGACGATTTTCAAATAACATTTCTTCATATTCATCCATTTTTAAATTGCTACAAATATACTTTTCTTTTGCTGTAATCCCAAAGAGGAACGGCATTTCTTTCCATCCGGCAAAAAAGAAAAAGAGTACATCTCTTTGTCAATCAAAAGAAAAACTCTACCTTTGCACCGCTTTCGCGCAATCGCTGTCAGGACACCGAGTGAGAAGCCTGGTATGTTGCGTTGTAACGATCAAACAATTTAATAATAAGAACAATGGATTTAATTAAAATTGCAGAAGAAGCATTTGCTACCGGCAAACAACACCCGAGCTTCAAGGCAGGTGACACTGTTACAGTAGCATATCGTATCGTCGAAGGTAACAAAGAACGTGTACAGTTGTACCGTGGCGTTGTTATCAAGATTGCCGGACATGGAGAGAAGAAGCGTTTTACTGTACGTAAGATGTCTGGTACTGTAGGTGTAGAACGTATTTTCCCGATTGAATCACCGGCTATCGACAGCATCGAAGTGAACAAAGTGGGTAAAGTTCGTCGCGCTAAATTGTACTACCTGCGTGCTCTTACCGGTAAGAAAGCAAGAATTAAAGAAAAAAGAGTTAACGGTTAATCCCAAACTCCTATTTCTAAATAAAAAAGGGAAGCCGATTGATTCGGTTTCCCTTTTTTAATGTCTCAAATACCTCATCCCACGGAATGGAATTATTCGTCTTACGGAACGGACAAATGTCCCTTCGCCCGCTATCCCATATGAATAAAAAATGCGAAAAGCAAAAGGAGTACAAACAAACCTGCATTTTCTACAAGCATTTTCTTTTTTCGTGGGATTAACAAAGATTTTTCATTATAGTGAAAAAAAGTTTGATACGGTTGAAAACTTTATTTAGTGTATATCCCAAAAAAATACCGCCCAGCCGTGAAATCATATTCCGGCAGGGTGGCTATATTTTCAATCAAAGACTGAGCTTATTTAATATCTCTCAACTCCCAGCCCAACGCACTGGCTCCCAGCACAGCAGCATCAGAGTCTTTCAGTTCGGACATCATCAATTTGGCCTTGCCCTTGTAAATCATCAGGATATTGTCATCAATAGCTTTCTGGATAGGCTTGAAGATGTAATCTCCGGACTTAGCCAACCCACCGAACAGAATAATTGCTTCGGGACTGGAGAAAGCAATGAAGTCTGCAATAGCCTCTCCCAGAATAGTACCGGTAAAGTCAAAAATATCCTGTGCCAGCTTGTCACCTTGAACGGCTGCATCGTACACATCCTTAGAGGTGATGTTTTCGGCCGGAATGGAACGCAACAAACTCGGTTCGGTACGTGCAGTAAGGAACTCACGTGCAGTACGCGCCACACCGGTAGCCGAACAGTAAGTTTCCAGACAGCCGTGGCGACCGCATCCGCAGAGACGACCGTTTTCGCGACGTATGATAGTGTGTCCCAACTCTCCGGCAAAACCGTCGTGTCCGTATACCATTTGTCCGTTGATAACGATACCGCTGCCTACACCCGTACCCAGCGTTATCATGATGAAATCTTTCATACCGCGTGCAGCACCGTAGGTCATTTCACCGATAGCGGCGGCATTGGCGTCATTGGTCAGTGCCGTAGGGATGCCCAAACGTTCTTCAAACATGGCTGCCAAAGGAATTACTCCTTTCCACGGAAGATTCGGGGCAAACTCGATTGTACCGCTATAATAGTTGCCGTTAGGAGCACCGATACCGATACCTTTTATTTTATCAACACCGCCATTTGCGATAATCAGCGGAAGAAGATTCTTGCATACTTCGTCTACGTAATTGTCTGCCTCATCATAAGCTCCCGTCTTGATGGAACCACTTGCAAGAATAGTGCCACGTGCATCTACGATACCAAAGACGGTGTTCGTTCCGCCTATGTCAATCCCCACTACATAGGGTTTTTCCATGTTTGAATTCATGATATTTACTTTTTTGTTTAAAGGGTTAGTTATAACATTAATGGTTACAAATTACACAAAGAAAAACGACACTGCAAAATCTTTTTTTAAAAAACTTCACGTCAATTGCAACTTTTCGTCACATTGCTGCGTCTAATAGTTAAAATCAATAAGAACAAAGCTATAAACAGGAAAAACGTGATACAACTGAAAGACATCAACAAGACCTATAATAACGGAGCACCGCTACACGTACTCAAAGGCATCGACCTTGATATCCGAAAAGGAGAGTTCGTCTCTATTATGGGAGCGTCAGGCTCCGGAAAATCCACGCTCCTCAACATCTTAGGCATTCTGGACAACTACGATACAGGAGAATATTACCTGAACGGTACGCTTATCAAGAACCTGAGCGAAAACAAAGCCGCCGAATACCGCAACCGTATGATTGGCTTTATCTTCCAATCATTCAATCTGATTTCCTTCAAGGATGCGGTAGAGAATGTGGCTCTTCCTCTCTTCTATCAAGGAGTAAGCCGCCGGAAGCGTAACGCTATGGCGTTGGAATATCTGGAACGCCTGGGGCTGAAAGAGTGGGCTCACCACATGCCCAACGAAATGTCCGGCGGACAGAAGCAGCGTGTAGCCATTGCCCGTGCATTGATTACCCGCCCCCAGATTATCCTTGCCGACGAACCGACCGGTGCTCTCGACAGCAAGACTTCCGTAGAGGTCATGCAAATTCTGAAAGACTTGCATGAAACGGGCATGACCATCGTGGTCGTAACCCACGAGAGCGGCGTTGCCAATCAGACAGACAAGATTATCCACATTAAAGACGGTGTGATAGGAAGCATTGAAGAGAACCTGAATCACGACGCATCGCCATTCGGCAAGGACGGTTTCATGAAATAACGGACACTGCCGCGTCATTACATTAATCTCCTATCGCTTTATAACATCACTTACAGTAATCATGATAGACCTTTGGCAAGAAATATACGGTACAATCAAGCGTAACAAGTTGCGCACGCTCCTCACCGGTTTTGCAGTGGCGTGGGGCATCTTTATGCTTATCGTACTGCTGGGAGCAGGCAACGGCATCATCCATGCTTTCGAACAAAACGCATCCGAACGCGCATTGAACTCCATCCGCCTGGGCGGTGGCTGGACCACCCAATCGTACGAAGGCTTGAAAGAAGGACGGCGTATCCAACTGGAAAACAAAGACCTCGCCGCAACCGAAAAATACTTTCCCGACAATATCATCACTGCCGGCGCCACCCTGCGGCAGGGAGATGTAAACATCAGCTTCGGACAAGAATACATCAATATCTCGCTGATGGGCGTACACCCGAACTACGTAGAGTCCGAAGCCATCAAGACCGCAAGCGGACGCTTTATCAACCGGAACGATGTGAAAGAACGGCGGAAAGTTATCATTCTTCATAAAAAGTCGGCAGAAATTCTTTTCGGAAAGTCACGTACGGAACCAGTCGGCCAATTTGTCAATGCAGGCGGTGTAGCCTACCGGGTAGTCGGATTGTACGAAGACCAGGGAGACCAAAGCAGCCTGGCCTTTATCCCCTTCTCCACCATGCAAACCATCTATAACAAAGGCGATAAACTCAACAACATCATCTTCACCACCAAAAATCTGACGAGCGAAGCGGCCAACGAAACCTTTGAGAAAGAGTACCGTAAAGTCATTGCCGCCAACCACCGTTTCAACCCGGAAGATGAAGGCGCAATATGGATATGGAACCGCTTTACACAATACATACAAACACAGAACGTAGCCGGCTTGCTGCGTACCGCCATTTGGGTGATAGGTATTTTTACCCTGCTGAGCGGCATCGTAGGCGTATCGAATATCATGCTGATTACCGTCAAGGAACGCACACGCGAGTTCGGCATACGCAAAGCGCTGGGTGCAAAGCCTTTTTCCATCCTTCGGCTGATTATTGTGGAAAGCGTTACGATTACCACTTTTTTCGGCTACATCGGCATGGTGGCAGGCATCGGAGTAACGGAATGGATGAATTCCGCCTTCGGCACACAAACAGCGGATGCGGGTATGTTTCAAGCCAGGATGTTCTCGGACCCCACAGTGGATATCGGCATTGCCATACAGGCTACATTGACCCTGATTGTCGCAGGTACGCTTGCCGGATTCTTCCCAGCTAAAAAGGCGGTAAGCATCAGTCCTATCGAAGCACTTAGAGCAGATTAAACGATTATGAGAATAGACATGGATACATGCGAGGAAATCCTCGTTACGATAACAAGAAACAAGACACGCAGTCTGCTGACGGCGTTCGGTGTATTCTGGGGCATCTTCATGCTTGTGGCACTTATTGGCGGCGGACAAGGCATGCAGGAACAAATGAAAGCGCAATTTGAAGGGTTCGCTACAAACTCCGGATTTATTGCAGCGCAAAAGACAAGCGAGGCCTACAAAGGATTTCGTAAAGGACGCTGGTGGGACCTGGAAATGGAAGATGTGGAACGGGTACGCAGCATCGACGGAATAAAAACGGCCACTCCTTCATTTGCCTTATGGGGACAGACAGCCGTTTACGGAGAAAACAAATACGAATGCAGCGTCAAAGGTCTATACCCCGAATACGAACAGATAGAACATCAGGAAATGACGTACGGCCGCTTTATCAATGACGTGGATATACGTGAGGCGCGCAAGGTATGCGTCATTGGCAAACGCGTGTACGAAAGCCTCTTCAAGCCGGGTGAGGACCCTTGCGGAAAATATATCAGGGTAAACGGCATTTATTACCGTGTTATCGGCATGTGCTCTTCCGAGGGTAATGTGAACATACAGGGACAGGCTTCGGAAGCGGTTACCCTACCCTTCACAACGATGCAGCAGACATATAATCTGGGACAAAGGATAGATGTAGTCTGTTTTATCATGAAGCCGGGAGTGAAGGTTAAGGACGTAGAACCGGAAATAGAACATCGCATCAAAGCCGCCCATTACATCTCGCCGGACGACAAACAGGCAATCATGTTCCTCAATGCAGAAGCCATGTTTTCCATGATGGACACACTGATGACAGGTACCCGCATCCTTATCTGGATGGTGGGCTTGGGAACCTTGTTTGCCGGAGCTATCGGCGTATCCAATATCATGATGGTAACGGTAAAGGAACGCACTACGGAAATAGGCATACGGCGTGCCATCGGTGCCCGTCCCAAAGATATTCTGCAACAAATCCTTTCGGAAAGTATGGTACTGACTACCGTAGCCGGCATGGCAGGTATCTCTTTTGCCGTACTTATACTGCAAATACTGGAAAGCGCAGCGAATGATCCCGGAGTCATCAAGACCCATTATCAAGTCTCCTTCGGACTGGCTATCGGCACTTGCGCCCTTCTCATTGCATTAGGGATGCTGGCAGGACTGGCACCTGCTTACCGCGCAATGGCCATCAAACCTATCGAAGCGATAAGGGATGAGTAAAAAACGGCAAGGTGACAGACTGATAAAACGATAGAAAAATAAAACAATAATACAATAAAGATGAAAACAAAGAAGTATCTGAAAATCGCATCACTGGCGGTAGTAGCTGCCATATTTATCTGGACATTCGTGTTTTTGTACCGGAAATCCCAGCCCACTGTAAAGGTATATGAGACCATCGTTCCGGAAACAGCCGATTTGGAAAAGACAACCGTAGCCACCGGAAAAGTGGAGCCCAGAGATGAAGTGCTTATCAAGCCGCAAATATCCGGTATCATTTCCGAAGTATATAAAGAAGCCGGACAAAGCGTCAAGCAAGGCGAAGTGATTGCCAAAGTAAAGGTTATCCCCGAACTGGGCACGCTGAACTCTGCCGAAAGCCGCGTCCGTCTGGCAGAAATCAATGCCAAACAAGCCGAAACGGACTTTGCCCGTGTCGAGAAGTTGTTTAATGACAAACTCATCAGTAACGAAGAATACGAAAAAGGGGAAGTGAACGTAAAACAGGCACGGGAGGAATTGCAAACAGCCAAAGACAATCTGGAAATCGTAAAGGAAGGTATCACCAAGAACAGCGCTTCATTCAGCAGCACATTGATTCGTTCCACCATTACCGGACTGATTCTGGACGTACCTATCAAAGTCGGCAACTCCGTTATCATGAGCAATACGTTCAACGACGGAACAACAATCGCCACGGTTGCCAATATGAATGACCTCATCTTCCGGGGCAACCTGGATGAGACCGAGGTAGGCCGCGTACACGAAGGCATGCCGGTAAAGCTGACTATCGGTGCATTGCAAAACCTCTCGTTCAATGCCGTACTGGAATACATATCTCCGAAAGGCGTAGAAGAAAACGGAGCCAACCAATTCGAAATCAAAGCGGCCATCCAGGCGCCGGACAGCGTACAAATCCGTTCCGGCTATTCCGCCAATGCGGAAATTGTGCTGGAACGTGCCCTCAAGACGCTCGCTCTGCCGGAAAGTACGGTTGAGTTCAGTGGAGACAGCACCTTTGTATATGTACTGACCGACAGTGTACCTCAACAGAAGTTCAAACGCCAACAGATAGAAGTAGGCATGAGCGACGGTATCAAAATTGCCGTCAAAAGCGGCCTGACTGCCAAAGACAAAGTGCGTGGCGCCGAGAAAAAAGATAAATAACCGTTATACTTAAAAGAAGCAAAAACGCCATGAAGAAAAAGATACTTATATATATGACCGTTCTGGCTTGCATACAAGTTCAGGCGCAAGACCGCTGGTCGCTACGGCAATGTATAGACTACGCCATCGAGCATAATATCGACATCCGTCGGACAGCCAATGCAGCCGAACAAAGCAATGTTGAAGTGAATACCGCCAAATGGGCACGACTGCCGAACCTTAATGCCAGTGCCGGACAAAACTGGAACTGGGGACGCACGCAGACCGCTATCAAGGACGAGAGTACCGGTGATTACTCCACCGTATATGTCAACACAGGCAGTCACGGTACAAATATGTCCGTTTCCACCAGTATTCCACTGTTTACCGGACTCGAGATACCCAACCAGTATGCCTTAGCCAAATTAAACCTAAAAGCCGCTCTTGCCGACTTGGAGAAAGCCAAAGAAGATATCTCCATCAATATAGCCTCAGCCTACTTACAGGTACTGTTCAACGAAGAACTGCACCGGGTTTCTTTAGGACAAGTAGAGCTGAGCAAAGAACAATGCAACCGCATAGAGCGGCTGGCAGAAGTAGGGAAAGCCTCTCCGGCAGAAGTTGCCGAAGCCAAAGCACGTGTAGCGCAGGATGAGATGAATGCGGTACAGACGGGCAATAACTATCAACTGGCATTGCTCGACCTCAGCCAGCTTATCGAACTGGAAACACCGGAAGGTTTCCTCTTGGAAAATCCTGCCGCAACAATAGAACTTATCCCATTGGCTTCTCCGGACGAAATATATCAGTTAGCATTAGGTTGCAAGGCCTCAATACAAGCTGCACAGTATCGTCTGGAAGGAAGTAAACACAGTATCCGAATCGCCCAAAGCGGTTACTATCCGCAACTGACTCTCAGCGGGAGTCTCGGTACGAATTATTATTCGACAATCAACCGCACTTTCAGCCAGCAAATGAGTGATAATTTCAACAAATACATCGGTTTTAATCTGAGTGTCCCCATCTTTAACAGACTGGCTACACGCAACCGGGTACGTACAGCCCGTCTGCAACGTGAAAACTACTCCTTGCAACTGGATAATGCCAAGAAAGACCTCTACAAAGAAATTCAGCAGGCATGGTACAATGCGGCAGCATCCGAAAGCAAGTACACAAGCAGCAGCGCGGCAGCCTCGGCAAGCGAAGCATCGTTTAAGCTGATGAGCGAGAAATACGAAAACGGGAAAGCGAACGCCGTAGAATACAATGAGGCCAAGCAGAACCTGATGAAAGCACAATCCGATGAACTACAAGCCAAATACGAGTACCTGTTCCGTACCAAGATACTGGACTTTTATAAAGGAGAGCCTATCGAATAAATACAATTTTGGTTGTTGTGTGTTTGTAAGGAGATGAACACTTTTTTATTTATTTTCTTTTCAGGCACGGACTACACGGAAAACACAGATTTTCTTTACTTCTTTTTCCGTGAATTCCGTGCCTGAAAGAAATCATCAGATATATTGAAGTATCCCCCGTTTATCAGTTAAATACATATGGATAAGCGTTTAATTTCGTCTTGACGCTTCTTTACCTCTTTCTGACGAACGGGAAGAAGAACGTGTTGTACGCGTAGAGGATGAAGAAGAGTTGCTGCGTCGTCTTATGCTTTCGTTTTCCTTCTGAATACTCTGCCCGCGTTTAGGAGCATTTACTTCCTTCTTAGTATCGGAACGGCGTACCGGACTGTTGGTAGCAGGACGGCGATTGGACTGTTCCACGTTAGGGCGCGTACCGGAATTGGGACGGATATGAACCGAACCGAAATCCGAACGCCGGCTCGTATGGTACGATTTATTATCACGGATACGGAAAGAGCCGTTATAGGTAGGATAGTTATGTCTGCCCCGGTAATAGCTCACATTATGATAATGAACACGGTTATGTCCGCCACAGTAAGTACGATAATGATAAGGACGCGGATAGTAGAAATGATTCGGATTGGTATAAGTAACATAAATCCGGAAAGACCAATGCCCGCCACTCACATAAATCGGACGGAAGAAGTAGGCAGCCTGCATGAAACGGGAATACTGTCTGCGGCTCAATACCCAGCGTAAATCGTCATTGCGTATATCCAGATAATCGTAATACCGATTCAACGCCCATTCTTCACCCCTCAGCACATCATCCATCAGATAACGTACACCTGAAATAAAGTCATAATTAATTTCATATACATCATTATACTGAGCCGTATTCAGATTCAGTTCATAAGCCATCTTATCCGTAAGAAAGCGTGTTTCTTTACGCACTTTACTGTTGCTCATGGCCGCATGGCAGACAACAGTACTCATTATTACGGCAAATAACATAAATAATATTCGTTTCATGGCAGCGTTCTTTACAAGTTTATATTCCATCATTTTAGTAAAAACAAAAATAGGGGAATATTTTCCCCCATCCTTCTGTTTCTCTCTAATATGTTATAGGGAAAACCCTATTGCAGGTAGGGATTAGAGTTTTTTTACCAGTTCAATCCCATTTTCCTGCAGCGATACCACATGTTTTTTGTATAAATCGCCAACTGCTTTTTTAAAGGTTTTCTTGCTGACACCGAATGTATCGTAAATCTCTTCGGCAGGGCTCTTGTCATGCAAAGTGATGTGTCCGCCCTGCTCACGGATATAATCCAATAAGGTAGCAGCAAAGTCTTCCACCTTGCCCTGCCCCGGTTTCTGAAGTATCAGGTCAATCTTACCATCCTCGCGAACCTGCTTTACATAAGCCTTCAATGTCATGCCTGTATGCAGGGGTTGAAATATCTCGCTTTCATACAGCAAACCGCTATATCGGTTCTCAATAATAGCCTTAAAACCTAAATCAGTCTTCTGCCAGATAAGTATGCTGACTTCCTGACCGGGTTCATAAGGCGCTTTTTCTTTCGAAAGATAACGGTCCACTTTGGCAGAGGCTACAATCCGGTAACTCTCGTCATCCAGATGAGCATGGATTACATATTGCTTCCCAACCTGCATCTTCATTTTCTGTTCACGGAAAGGAACAAACAAATCTTTCATTAATCCCCAGTTGAGGAAAGCGCCGTATTGATTTATCCATGCCACTTCCAAACAGGCAAACTCACCGACCTGTACTAATGGTGTCAGTGTGGTAGCTACCAACCGTTCCTCGTTATCCAGGTAGATAAACACAGTCAGTTCATCTCCCGGCTTGCAGTTTTCGGGCACATAACGCGACGGAAGCAGAATTTCTCCTTCTTCACCACCATCCAGATACATGCCGAAATCAACCTCTTTCACCACCCTCAAAGTATTGAACTTTCCTAACTCTATACTCATACAAATTATATTTCGTAATATTTATAACAAGAACGATACGCAATAGAACACAGCCTATTCCGGCATCCTGCGCAAAGATAGCGAAAGGTGAGCGCAATACCAAGCCAAAAGCCCGCTTTTGAGTGCAGGTACTGCCGAGCCGCATCCTACCTTATATAAAGATAAGGAATAACTTTTCGCTCTAAAAGATAACTTTTTTATATAAACAACTCCTCCGGAAAACGGTTATCTTTGTAACGTAACAATCGACAAAAGTGTTTATTACTCACCTTTAAATAATATAATTATGGAATTTATTACAAACGAAAAGCTGACCATTGTAGGTGCAGCCGGTATGATCGGCTCCAACATGGCACAGACTGCAATCATGATGCACCTTACCCCGAACATCTGTTTATACGACCCTTATGCTCCCGGTCTGGAAGGTGTGGCGGAAGAAATATTCCACTGCGGATTCGAAGGCCTGAACCTGACATTTACATCCGACATTAAAGAGGCTCTGACCGATGCCAAATATGTAGTGTCTTCCGGTGGTGCAGCCCGTAAAGCAGGTATGACCCGTGAGGATTTGCTAAAAGGCAATGCCGCCATTGCCGAAGAATTCGGTAAGAACGTGAAAGCTTACTGCCCGGATGTGAAGCACGTGGTTGTCATCTTTAACCCAGCCGATATTACCGGCCTGATTACATTATTGTACTCAGGATTGAAGCCATCTCAGGTTACAACACTGGCAGCCCTTGACAGTACCCGCCTGCGTAGCGAACTTTCCAAACATTTCGGCATTGCTCCCGATAAGATAGAGAACTGCCGTACATATGGCGGACATGGTGAACAAATGGCTGTATATGCTTCTACCGCCAAAATAGATGGGAAACCGTTGCTGGATATCATCGGCACTCCTGCCCTGACAAAGGAAGAATGGGCAGAAATACAGACCAAAGTTACCAAAGGCGGCGCTAACATTATCGCTTTGCGCGGTCGTTCTTCTTTCCAAAGCCCTGCGTACATTTCCATAGAAATGATTGCTGCCGCCATGGGTGGAAAGCCTTTCCGCTGGCCGGCAGGCACATATGTGCACAGTCACGGTTTCGACCATATCATGATGGCTATGGAAACCGAAATCAATAAGGACGGTGTGCACTACAAAGAGCTGAAAGGTACTCCCGAAGAAGAGGCTAAACTGAAAGAAAGTTACACCCACCTCTGTAAACTACGCGATGAAGTTATAGGAATGGGCGTATTGCCACCCATTAAAGACTGGCACAGTATCAATCCGAATATAGATTAAACAATTACGTAGAAATCTATACTCATAAATAATACAAATATCCCCTTTGTTCTTGTTTTAAAAGCTACAAAGGGGATTTTTCTAATATTTTTCCTCAAAAAGCCTTGTAGTATAAAAAAATATCTTTATCTTTGCACCCGCAAACGGAAAAGGTGCCATAGCTCAGTTGGTAGAGCAAAGGACTGAAAATCCTTGTGTCCCCGGTTCGATTCCTGGTGGCACCACTTTTCGAAAAAGGTATCGGAATGTAGCGCAGTTGGTAGCGCACTACGTTCGGGACGTAGGGGTCGGGCGTTCGAGTCGCCTCATTCCGACACACAAGGCTTGACTTACAATAAGTTAAGCCTTTTTGTTCCGTTTTTGTTCCGCTAAATCTGCAATAAATAAAAATAATAGGTATTTCTGTCTGGGTTTACCTCTTTCTCCCTATCTTTGCAACAAATGCTTTCGGAAGTGTCCGATATAGCTTTTAAATCCAATTAGGGACATCCGGATAAAGATGCCCCTTTTTTTATCTTCAACGGTGGGTAAAAAAAAAAGAATATCTAAATAAGTCCCCAGGTTGCCGGGGTGCGGTCGCACTTAAAACAGATACAAAATGTATTACACCAAAACAAAGCGCAATACATAAAATTATAGTAGAGGTTGACAGGTTGACGGTTGACTATGATATAATATATTGTTTATCAGTGTAATATAACATTTTTCTCGTCAACCTAATTCGTTATGGTATTGGACTTCTTAAAAATACTAAGAGGTTACGTGGTTACAGGTTACATCCTATATTAAACGTTGATAATGAGAATAATAACAAGAAAACAGCCGTAACCACCTAATTTGTGATATTAAGGAAGGGAACCTCATCTCTGAAACTCCCTCTCTTTGCGTTTTCGTATTATAGCCAATCAAGTGACTTTCTTATTTCCTGTATCTTCTCAATCGTGGCTTTGCCTACATTGCGATACCTCATAAGTTCGCTATCTGGGATTGTACGCAATAGGCTTACATCTATAATCTTGTGTCCGCCCTCGTAACGGATGATGTTCGCCAGCTTTAGCGTACTTTTTGCCATTGTCAAAACTTTATCTTCGTTCATGCTGGTATATTTAGTTGCCCTCTTACAGCTTCGGGCGTTGCTTAAATTAGTCAAACTAAAATTTTTTAGTTTGGACTATGATGTACAATACTCCTACATCATAGTCCATAATGAACAGCTTTTTCTTGTTTCTGGATAACCCTATATATCTTAGTTATATCTTCAATCTTGATAAGAACATCAGGATATTGCCCGTTAGGGTTTAAGGAATGGCATTTTATCGTATCATTGGCATACTCTACGATTTGTCGTACTAAAATGCTTGTTCCAATCTGAATCACCCAAAAACTACCTAAATCGCTGCCTATGCTATCTTTGAAATCATTGATATTAAAAGGTTCAACAATTAATTTATCTCCGGGGGCAAAGCTACGGCGTGTACCGTCATCCATGCTATCACCCAAAATTTCAAAAGCCGATAAATTCGTTTCCATGTCTTTATGTTTATTTATGTAGGTTACTTTTAAAGTATTCCCCGCCTTATACAATCATCTTCTTGTTATTATACTCATGTGTGGGTATTTGGTTTCATGAATTGTCGGCTTCTTGGACTTTGCTCCTTTGAGTTCTGCAAGTTCCGCCTTGACTTCCTTAAGTTCGTTCAATAAATCCGTATATCCTTCCGTCAATCGGAGGATGTGTTGCATCATTGCTGTACTGATTTCCATAATAGATGAATATTTGTTTTAGTCGTTATTTCTGCCATCTGCCCGCCAGCCGTATTACTGGCGGGACGTCATAACGTGATTTCGCTGGTCGAACCTCAACGTGTATCTATGCTTGTTTATGTGGCAATACATTTCCTAATCTCTTCTTCATTTCAGCTATTGACCTATCCAAAGAAGCAATCATTATTTCATAATCTTTGTGTGATGCAGCTACGTTATCTACTATCACATTACCAAGTTCTTCAATAGAGGCGCAAATATTGCCTACAAGTTGTCTGTTTTCTTCCATGATATAATGTATTAAGTTAATCACCTACGTAATGAGAGCCGAAACGCCCTTTATTGTTATTGGTATAGTAAGCGGATGTCGGGATTGATAAATCATCATAAGCGCTGCGTCTTGCAGGTTTGGCTAAAGAAGCTTCCATCGCTTCTTTTTCTGTGTTTTTCGTGTCCTCATCAGACGCACGCTTCTTTTCGTTAACCCAGGCAAGTTTAAGGCAGTCCGCCCAATTCTTTACTCCATGAGCGAGTGAATACAGTTTCATGTACTTCTTAATCTGATGGGCTTCTTTCATTATCTTGCTTAAGTTGTAGCGTTTCATATCTTATAGCTTTTATGTTCTTTTTCTTGTGCAAATATAGCGTTAAAGATATAAATAGCAAAGAAAAAATAGATATAAAATATATCTTTAATGCTATATTTAACTTTTATTTATATCTCAAATGATATATATTGTAGATAAAAACAATATCTTTGCTACATAACTTATAAGATATATTGTTATGGAATCAAGAATTAAAGAACTATTAAAAGAGAAAGGTATTACTATTAGTAACCTTGCCGAGCAAATAGGGACGACACAAACAAGTCTTAGCCGTGCTTTGGGCGATAATGGAAACCCTACTTATGAAACATTAAATAAAATAGCAAATGTTCTTAATGTTGAAATGTCTGAACTTTTTAAAAGTAATGGGCTTTCAATAACTTGCCCCCACTGTGGTAAAAATATTAATATCAAAGTAGAATGAATATGAACGAGGAATTGACCTGTTTGCTACACGATTGCGACACGTTGAAAGAAAGGCTGTCCGGATTGCGCCCTTTGCCCTCTGATGCCCTGCAAAAGATTGAGGAAGCCTACAATATTGAATACACCTACGAAAGCAACCGTATCGAGGGGAATACGCTCACACTCCAGGAAACAGAACTTGTAGTGAACGAAGGTGTCACCATTGCCGGAAAATCAATGCGTGAACATCTGGAGGCAATAAACCATGCAGAAGCAATAGACTATATCCGTGATTTTGCCAAAAGCGACATAGAGATAAGCGAACGTACCATTAAAGAAATACATGCCCTTGTGCTTCATGGCATCAACCGGGAAAATGCCGGACGGTATCGTACCGTTCCCGTAATGATTTCCGGTAGTACCCATATTCCACCCCAGCCGTATTTGCTTGAAAAGCTGATGGAGGATTTCATATTAAGGTTCCGAGAACTTGAAACAAAGGGAACACATCCGGTTCTTATTGCCGCCTACCTTCACGATGAGTTAGTGCGCATACATCCGTTCATAGACGGAAACGGACGCACATCCCGGCTGCTTATGAACTTGTACTTATTGCGCAAAGGTTATACACTGGTAAACCTCAAAGGCTCTGATGATGCAAAATTAAGCTATTACAAGGCTTTGGAAGCCTCGCATACAGAGAAACACCCGGAAGGCTTTCAAATACTCGTAGCGGAAGCGGAAAAGGTATCTTTACAGCGTTATTTGTCAATTCTTGGAGAAACGGTATAATGAAAATTAATATTAAAATAAACACATAGCAAAAAAGTAAATTTGGGCAAAGCGTAGCGAATTAGCTGATAGAGCGTTCGTTACGCTTTGTTTTTCTGTTTTCTCCCCATTTCGCTACATCTTTTTACTCCTTCAACTTGATTTCAAGCTGTTTTCGGGGAAGCATCCAGTTCTCCAGCATGACATTAAAACGGTGTAGCTTGGAGTAGTACTTACTAACTCTCTTACCGTAAGGGGTTACTTTTCCTTTGTACGTTTTCTTGCCGTACTTGCGTTCTGGACTATCGTTTTTACTAAAGCTGGAAAGAAGCCGGTTTATTCTGCTCTCGTTTTGATAGCTGTAAACATGACAGAAAGCATATCTGCTGGCTATCACCTTGCCGTTAAGGAATAGTGTCCGGCATTTACGTCCGGTATAGGGGCAAAGGAAATACCAAACCTGCCCTTTCCCTAAATTGCTCGGTTCTGAACAGAGAGAAACACTTACCTTTCTGTGCTCTCCTTCATAGTCCCAATAAAAAAGCATTTCATTCTTATTCAAGAAAACAACGGTGGTATATTGAATGCCTTTGAGAGTGAAACGTGCACACAACGTTGCATCCGTTTCTGATTGCCGTTTTATCAACTCCTTTAAGTTTGATAATGTAATTCTTGGTATGTAATCTATAAATGTTGCCATATCTCAAATTTCTGCCTAAATACTTAGCGAATATCGGTTTTTCTTCATGTACATATACATAAACACCCTAACCAATGGTTCGGGCAGACTTTCCTATTATGGAAAACCCACCCGAAATGCAATAAGCCAACATCGTTATCTTACTATTCCATGTCTGGCAATCCGCCCGCCCACTGCTTTGCAAGTCCTTTTGCCGATACCGCAAAATCCTCCTTTCGATATTCAATGCCCAGATGTTTGCAAATGGCTTTGTTCTCATATTCCGACCGCAAAGCCCATTGTTCATAGGGGGTGTTTGCAATCGCACACTTTTCATCCATCCCGGCAAAGAAGTTGATTCTATTAACCGGGCTTTCATTCAATTGCCGTTGAAAGGCATCGAATTTCTTTCGTTCTTCTTGTGTCATTTTTTTGTTGGTTTTAAATAAATTCATAGTTTTCTTTTTCCTCGTGGAAATTGCCGTCTCCATCGAGCCAGCAAAGACATCTCCGAGAATCCAGTGATGTACTGATACCCTTACCGAAGAAACGGTTGTGACTGACAAATGCGTTAAGTTCGTCAATTGCCTGCCGGACATTATCCACAAGCAGTTTCGCCTGCTCTCTGTTCTCTGTCGGCAAGATGGTATATTCCGCATCTTTCTCCTCAATCCAACGGGAAGAGACCTGTACAACTCCGTCCGTGACCTCGTATGCCTTAATTTCCAACGGGTTCTGCGTGTGGTAAAGCAACGCTTTTCTCAATGCGTCTGCATTCCGTGAGACAGCATCATTTAGATATTCCAGAGTTTCGGTATAATCTGCATTACTCCGAAATTTGACCTTCGAGCGTGCCGCTTCTTCCTTAGCCATATTTTCAGCCTGTTTGTACAGTTTGGAACATACGGATGCCAAATCTTTCAGTTCATCGGTCGTGAACAGAAAACCGGTTTCAAGCATCGTGTTTACAATAGGCTGAATTTTGCTGCATTCCGCCTTATGACGGTTGATTACTTTCTCCAGTCCGTTTTTTCTAATCTTTTCCATGAAATAAAATTTAAATTATTAATAAATAAGTATTTAGTTAAATAATATAGGATTCATCCCTACGAATATGAAATTTCCCTCTGCATCGGTTCTAATCCATTCGGGAACACCCCCGAACATCTCATTGAACTTTGCCTGACCGATAGTCTTTTCCGCCATATCTTCTACTGACTCATAACCGTTGGCTTTGGCAAAGTTCTCATCAACCTTTATCTCGGCTATCTGGCTGCCATTTTTCCAAAAACGAAAGGTTATAGGTATCCCCTTAAACTTCCACTGTACAATATCATAACGTTCGTTACGTTCTATAAACTTCTTATGTCTCATACTCATATTATTGGATTATTAAACAGTTGTTTTTGCTCGTTTACTTCCAGTATTGCAAATTCGATGCGTGGGCGGTATTTGTCTAATTTCTTCTCTGCCTCTATCTGGAAGCATAGTTTATCATCAGTGATTGCGCCTACCATTTGCAAGCAATCGAGGAGCGTTTTAGCGAGTTGTCAAGGTCGAACTTTGCCGAACTGTGGAATACCCGGACAAACAACCGGAAACGGGTTGCAATGCGTCTGTTCCGGTACACCTTGCACTGTTCCATAAAAGAGTGCTCATAAGCCCGGATTACTTCGTCTTTGATTATTCGTTTTTTTCCGAATTTACCCGGTACGGCTTGGTAGTGGTTGGCTTTGGCAACAATTTGACCGTGTATGATTTCTACTTCCATTCCTAAGCATCTTTGTAGGTTATCCCGTAATCCTTGCATATCTCGAAGAAAGAGCCGATTCCGATACGCTTACCAGTACGCAATAGGTTGGAAAACTTCTTGTCGGTTTCAGCGTATTTATACTTTGTGTTCTGTCTGCTGCATATATGGAAGAAGGAACGGCCGCTTTCACCCAATGAAGCCAACGCACAACCGACCGTAAACCAGTCCTTGTAATCGCCTGTGATGTCTATTCCGTTGGCTCCTATCTTCTCACAGCACTTTGCCACCTTATCCAATACGTTATCACCGCCTGAATATTGATAACTGTTTGTCGGACGTGGCTCTTTGTAATATCCATCGTAGGGGATTGCCTCAACATTGATATAAGGTTCCGCATCATAGGACAAACAGCGCATTCGGGTTACATCACCGCAAGCAGGGTCTATAATGATACCTATCCGTGCAAAGTCCTGTTTCAGCTTCTCGAATTGCCCTTTATGTGCGTGGGGGTATTTCAACGGAATAATGACAAAATAGCCGTTGCCGCTTACCGAAAGACTGATATAGGCTATTTCTTTCAACTTGCAAAGCTCCTGCTTTATTTCGTCCCAGTTATCTATATGTAAATTATCCTTTCGGTCAATATCCACGCAGATAAGCCCGGAATGTCTTACAAGTTTTTCCGCTTTCCGTGTCGGCTGGAATAACCCACTTATGCAAGCCATAGGCAAACGCTTCTTTACCTCGTTCTTTTCTTCCTTTGTCGGCAAAGACCGCAGGCGTTCAATCTCCGAAACGTGCTTCTTGCTAAAAAGGAAATCACGGAGTTTGCACGTTGTGCCATACACATCTTTCACACCGTTATAAACGGAAATCTCTACATCAAAAATATCTTTCTTCATAATCTTATAAAAATTAGTAGACGGTTGACCGGTTGTCGGATTGTTACTGTTAAACTTTTAATTTATAGGTATTTATGCAATTTTATCAGTCTATCTCTATGTTTAAGCTTTTGAAAAACCACAAGTTACAAGGTTGACGCAGTTTTGTTTATATCTTGTTGTATATCAACACTTTCAGTATCTGTCAACCGACAACCTGTCAACTTAGGATATTTCTTTAGGCATTTTGATATGTATTGCTTTGAAACCCCAATCGCATCAGCAACAGCGCTTTGACTGACCGGGTTAGTCAAATGGTAAACATTGGCTATCATTTCCTCTTTACCCATTGTTTTCGCTTCCGGCTGTTTTCTGTTTTCCGTCAGCTTCATATACACCTTTTCTGCACATCTCTCGAAGTAACCCATACATCTGATTGAATACTCCATTTCTTTCGGCAAAATACGGCTCATACCCGTATTATCTCCTAACAGGTGTGTTATCAAAGCCCAGCGTTCCACTATGATTTGCAGTTTTGAATATACGGCACACATGTAGCTATCATCCGTACTTTGCTTCTTTACCTGTAATTCGTTATAGTATTCGATATAGAGACGTTTTGCCTCATCAATGATATAGACCGTATCGCATCCACCAGCCTTGAAATCTGCATCCAATAAAGCATTAATGTAACTGCTCCATGCTTCCCGTACCTCTTTGCTGATAGACTTCTCCGAATACATTGCAGACGGATTTTCATCCGGGTAAACGAATAGCCACCTTTGATTAAAGCCGTTGTTCATAAGCAGGTCGTTGCCGAATGTGTCCGCAAGTACGTCAGGCTGGATTGTTCCTAAAACACCCATAAATGGCTCTTCGACTAATAGCGTATCATCTGACTTTCGGTTTATTACAATGTTATCAGAATCAAAGACCGATAATAACTGGCTTACCTCGCCACTCTTGTTATATCGTCCTATATCGTCAAGAAAGCCCTTTATTTCGTCCCTGTAAAGCAATATTCCGTTATGGCTGGTAGATAATACCTGGTTCCTCGCTTCGGGTGTGGAATCGCTTAAAAGCAACTGCCTGAATATCGGTCTTTCCTTATGCTCATCCTTTGAATCCTTGAAAACCTTCAGCTCTTCCCTGTATGCCTTGTATTCGTTTGCGTCCCTATCCTTTAAAGGTTGCAGAATGAAGCGTACAGGGGTGGACTTGTTAGAACCGGACGGGGCGACTGCACACGCCCAAAGACACGGATAGTTAAAATACTTGTTATCGGAAATCCTTATTTTTTTGCCGACTGCTACACCGACCGCACTAAACATTGCAGCCAGTACTATATCACGGCTGCACTGATACACTTCCGACACTTCCCTAATTATCTCTTGTGCATTTGCTGAAAGCCCGTCAATAGGTAATACAAGCACATCGGACAAAGTTTTGTTATTTACACTTATGTTCATGGCTTTAATTTTATACCGTTCCAGAAATCACAAAAAAGTGAAGGCTGTTTATCGTCTTTGAAGTATTCCCGGTTACTCGTATAAAATCCGGCTTTCCTGTGTGATATGGGACATTTACCGGATGATACCTTACGGATATTGCCGCTTTTCTTCATCTTGTCTATAAAACGACAAATATTGGCAATCCTTACACCTGTTTCCCGCTCGGCCTGATACATGGTTTTAGGGGATTCCGCAAAACACTCTGATAACAGTTTTATTTGGGAGATTTTACTTTCTTCATTCATTGTGTCCCCCTTTCTCTGCCAGCCAGTATAATTTGCAACCGTTTGACAACCGAATATCCTGGATGTTCATGCCTTCCTTATGGCGTAATTCAGAAATAGCCTTACGGGCATCATTAAAGCCTACCAGTTCATTAATCCGCCTGGCTGTAAACTTCCCACCTGATAAAAATAGTTTTCTGACAGCCCTGATATTTCGGGAAGAATTAGTATCTTTACCCTCGTAGTTGGGGAGATTGGTAGTCGATGAGGCTACCTTTTTCTTTTCTTTCATAGTCACGCCCTCCATTATTTACACACCTTTTTCAGAGCATCGTTAATATCCTTCTCTGTGTAGTAAATGCGTGTACCTATCCGGCGGCCATTAATAATGCCGGCTCTCGTCCATGCGTCTAAGGTAGGTAAGGAAATTTGCAACCGTATGGCTGCATCTTTACGTTTATACAGTGTGTCTTTCGGAAAGTCCTCTACTTTGGGAGTAGATTCTATTATATTAGCCAGCTTCTTATCAAGAATGCGGCTCATCATGTTTTCAAGGTCACTCATTGTTGCGCCTTGAATTAACATTGAATTAGGGGATAAAAAATTTGCATCCATAAGTTTCTTGTTTTTATTTCTTATGGATGCAAAAATATAGTGATTATTTTCGTGTAATATGCCGTGTAATATTACAACTTTGCTTTATTTACTCATTATTTATTTTCCCTTTGTCGTAGGTTATGCCGATGGATGCAAACTTTTCTTTTAAGACTTCTTCATTATTATATCCGGTATTCTTTATTATACCATTTTGCCGTATTGATTCAGCACTGCCACCACACAACCACGAAATAAATTCAGACAAATCTTTATCGTTCGAATACTTTATATTGCAGTTATTTAATAGAGTTGTTATTACGTCTACTTGTTCAGTTGCCTTTGCGGATGGTAGTTTTTTTCTTAATACTTTTTGAGATTGTACGTCTTTTGCTTTTCGCTGTATCATATCGGATGGAACTTGTAAAGCCGTAAAATGGTCATTCAAAGATAAATCGCAAGAGTTAAACAAATCCTCTATCTCAAGAATAAACTCCACCATTACATCAATCTCATTATCTAAATGAAGCACAATATCTTCTTCATCCGATATTGTATTGCTTTCATCAAAATCGTTTATTTCATTAAGCCTATTTTTTAATCTGACAAATCTATCATTGCTGGTCACATACGTTTCATTTATAGAACAATAATTATGCATCGAATCAAGATATTTTGAAATCATCTTTGCATATAATTCCTTGTTTGTACTATCCATAGTCAATAGCTTATTGGCAATTAAGCAAATGCATTCTTCTCTAATTGCTGCTAGTTGTTCAAATGATTTAAATTCTCCATAAACAGTTTCAATGTATCTTCTTATATTCTCCATATCATACGATTTTTAATAAATTACCATTCTTCTGCCAGTGCATCATCAGCATCTTAGCGTGTTCCTCTTTCGTCACCTTAATATATTTCAAGAAACTACTTTCTGTTTTATGTCCAGTTATCTGCATAATGCTTATACTTGGGAAACCTGACTTATACAAGTTGGTAGCAAAACTTCTCCGGGCTGTATGAGATGAAACAAGTTGCCACTTTTCATAAATAGTAGTTTGCTTTTTGCCACCTTTGGTTATTGATTTCATCACATGCTCCGTTAGCCCAGCTTCCCGACATACATCTTTCAAATTATCGTTGAATTTCTGATTGCTTATATTACCTGGAAGATTGCCGTTATACTTCTCCCAAATACGTAAGAATACCGGATGCAAAGGAATGGTTACAAACTCATTCGTTTTCTGTTGCTGAATGGTTATCATCCCGTCTTTTATATTTTCTTCTCTAATACGTGTAAAATCAGAGAACCGTAATCCAGTCCAACAACCAACGAGAAACAAATCCCGTGTTCGTTCCAATCGGAGAGAATGCGAAAAATCAAAAGATGCAAGCGTATCGAGTTCATCCTCACTCAATGCGATAGCCTGGCTCTCCTCTGATACATTTTTGAATAGTTGATATTTAGTGTTATCTGTTAGTTCCTGCTCATTAGCTGCTTTCATTACAGCCTTAAGGCTTACTGTTTTGTGCCAAATAGTATTAGTACTCAATCCTAGTTCTTGCAAGAAAGCAACAAAATCATTGAAGAAAGATTGATTTATACTTCGGAACTCCAACCGTATTTTCCTTTTCTTCTCGTATTCTTGAATGTAGTAATAGGTACGGGCGTACTCACGTTTTGTTTTATAGTCGATAGTCTGACCGCCTCTACGTGGGCTTACTCTTGTATCACATAACCGGATAAACTCCTCAAAGAACGAATGAAAATCATGTGCAGCCGCTACTTTCTTTCCGAAGTGAATATCAAGAAAATTTCTAATGCTGTCTTTAGTAATTGGTTCACCTTTTGTTGTTGCTTCCGCAATGAAAGAGTTTATTTTCCCTTCAATACTTTTAAGGGCTACATTAATCTCGTCCTTATTAACACAATACTTTGATTTTTTAACACACTCTTTCTTTTCATCCCAAAACAAAGGTTCAATTTTCAATGGTGTGGCATACATGAGCTTTTCATTTCTACCAAAGCGGGAAGTTATGTATATGGTTTGCTCATTGTCAGCATCCATATCACGGATGAGAAATTTTATATTTGCCATGTTCTTCACTTTTAAATCCAAAAGCAAAGATACATGATTAGCGGAACAATTCCTACATTTGTTCCGTTTTTGTTCCGCAAAATCTTTATTTTATTTGTTTTATCTTTGTTTCTCTTTGTTGATACCGTTTTTATAACACACTGATAAACATACAATTTACACAAACATCAGCAAAATAGAAGAAAAAGAAGAAAATCAGGTTGCAAGTCGCCTCATTCCGACACAAGTAAAAAAATAAGCCGTTGTTTTTCACAACGGCTTATTTTATTTTAAGAAGCTACATTATGTATTGAGCCTTTCCTAATCATATAGTGATTTAGCAATTCCCATTTCCAGTCCTCTCAACTCTGCCAATCCTCTCAGACGGCCGATGCAGGAGTACCCCGGGTTGGTTTTCTTCTTCAAGTCATCCACCATCTGGTGACCGTGGTCGGGACGCATCGGGATGGAAACCTTACGGCGCT